>NZ_JBSGJD010000090.1:0-32631 GCF_053605405.1 Amycolatopsis sp. NPDC003861 | reverse complement strand
CGCGGACGGTGGTGCCGGGTCAAGGCACGCTTTCCCGCCTTGACGCGGTACCACCGGCCGTAGTGACAATTCAGGCTTCGGGGTGGTGGGCACCGAGCTACTTGGCGGGCAGCAGCGACCGGCTTCGTCGAAGCCCCACCCAGGGAGGGCGGGTCCGGCAACAAAGTCGCAGCGCCCTTCACCAGCTCGAACCGCACGCCGACGCCGGACTTGCGCCCCGCCCAGGCCTCCCCCACCGCCCCGATCCGAAGCCAGCACGCGGACGGTGGTGCCGGGTCAAGGCACGCTTTCCCGCCTTGACGCGGTACCACCGTCCGTAGTGACAATCAAGCTTCGGGGTGGTGGGCACCGAGCTACTGGTCGCCCGAAGCGACCCGAAACCGCCCAACGCAGCCGAACCGCCGAGCAGAGACCAGCCGGCGTCCCCGGAGAGCCGGTGAACGCTGAAGGGCCCCTTCGCGGAGCGGGTGGCGGGTTCCCGTTTCCTCGAAGGAGCCCTTCAGACCCCCGGTGAAATGAACGTCGTGGGACGACATCGTCCGAGGGCATGTCTACTCGATCCGGGTTGTTCGGTGTCCGCGCTCACGCACCGAACAACAACGCCGAACAACCACACCCACCCCGGTCAGGGGCACGGCGGGGCGTATCCGAGGTCCGGGAAGCTGTCGTTCCACTCCGCCTCGCTGATCCGCGGTGACACCGCCGCGCAGATGCGCTCGGCCGCGCGGTCCGGGTCGGCCTCCCAGAACCGCACCGTGCCGTCCGCGCCTCCTCCCGCCAGCGTATGGCCGTTCGGCGCGTACTGCGCGACGTAGACGCGGTCGCGCTGTTCCGGCAACACCGCGTACGGCGCCGCCGACGCGACGTCCCACAGCCGGATCGTGCGGTCGTAGCTGCCCGAGGCCAGCGTTCGGCCGTCGCCGCTGAACGACACCGACATGACGACGTCCGCGTGGCCGTCCAGCACCTCCGACGGCGGTACGTGGCCCGGGTCCGTGATGTCCCAGAGGCGGACCATGCGGTCCGCGCTCGCCGTCGCGACGTGCTTGCCGTCGGGGCTGTAGGCGATCGAGAAGATCGTGTCCGTGTGGCCCGCCAGCTTCGCGAGCGGCCGCGGGGCGCGGGGCGCCGAGATGTCCCAGAGCCGGGCCGTGTGGTCCCAGCCCGCCGTGGCGAGCGTCCGGCCGTCGGGGCTGAACGCGATCGTGTGGACGTCGTCGTCGTGGCCCTCCAGCTTCGCGATCTCCACCGGCCGGAGGCGGTCGGCCAGGTCCCACAGCCGGGCCGTGTGGCCGTCGCCCGCGGTGGCGAGCAGGCGGCCGTCCGGGCTGAACACCACCGCGTCGATGTCGTCGTGGAGCCGGTTGAACACCACCGGCGGCCCCGGCCGGGCCGGGTCGGTGATGTCCCGCACCGTCATCGTGTGGTCCCAGCTGCCGGTGGCCAGCGTGCGGCCGTCCGGGCTGACGGCGACACCGCAGACCGCGTCGCCGAACCCGCCGATCGTGGCCAGGTCCCGCGGCGCGCGCGGGTCGGTGAGGTCGTGCAGCCGCACCGTCTTGTCGTAACTACCGGAGGCCAGCAGCTTGCCCCCGGCCCCGTAGGCGACGTGGCACGCCTGGGCCGTGTGCGCGGGGATCGCGGGGCCGGGCAGGTCCCAGAGCCGGGCCGACTGGTCGTCGCTGGCCGTCGCGAGGGTGCGGCCGTCGCGGGTGAACACCGCCGAGACGACCGCGCCGATGTGGCCGGACAGCGACTGCAGCTCGCGGGGCTGCCGCGGGTCGGCGACGTCCCACAGCCGGGCCGTTCGGTCGAAGCCGGTGGTCGCGAGGGTGCGCCCGTCCGCGGTGAACGCCACCGAGCGCACGGTCGCCTTGTGCGTGGTCAGCGACGCCAGCGGCCCCGGGTGGGCCGGGTCGGCGATGTCCCACAGCCGCGCGGTCTGGTCCTGGCTCGCCGTGGCGAGCACCGGCCGCCCCGGGCTGAAGGCGACCGAGTGCACGACGTCCGTGTGCCCGGCCACGACACCGAGCTGCGTCCGCGCAGCGACGTCCCAGACGCGCGCGGTCTTGTCGGCCGACGCCGAGGCGAGCAGCCGGCCGTCGCCGCTGAAGGCGAGGTTGTTGACGTAGGACGTGTGCCCGGTCAGCTCCCCCGACGGCCGCGGGTGCGCGGGGTCGGTCGTGTCGTAGAACCGGATCGTGCCCTTGACGTCGGCGGTCGCCAGCAGCGGTCCGGCCGGGCTGAAGGCCACGGCGTAGGCCTTGCCCTCGTGCCGCTCGATCGTCGTGCCGGGACCCGGGCGCGCCGGGTCCGAGACGTCCCAGACGCGGACGGTGCCGTCGAAGCCCGCGGTGGCGACGGTCCGGCCGTCGGCCGCGAAGGCGACGTTGTTCACGTTGCCCTGGTGCCCGGCGAGCACGCCCAGCGGCACCGGGTGGTGCGGGTCGCGCGTGTCCCAGAGCCGGGCCGTGCCGTCCCAGCTGGCCGTGGCGATGACCTGCCCGTCCGGGCGGAGGGCGACGGTGTTGACCCGGCCGGTGTGCCCGGACAGGCGCGTCGCGTACGGCGAGCCGAACATGCCGAGCAGGCCGCTGCGCTCGTCGGCCCCCGGGTCCAGGCGGTACGCGGCGAGCGCGAGCTGCGCGGCCAGCGCGGGGTTCGTGGCGCGCATGGCCAGCGCCTGCCCGGCCACCTTCTGGGCGAGCGCGTCGTTGCGCTGCTCGGTGGCCGTGGACTCGGCGCGCACGGCGTAGACGGTGGCGGCCACGGCGAAGACCAGCAGCACCGCGAGCAGGGCGACCAGCTGGCGCAGCCGGCGGGTGCGGCGGCGGTCGCGTTCCTGTTCGGCGTGCTCGACGGCGAGGCTGGCGTCGAGGAACCGCCGTTCCCGCTGGGACAGCGCCGAGTCCTGGCGCGCGGCCCACTCCCGGGCGATCGCCAGCCGGGTGCCGCGGTAGAGCCAGCCCGGGTCGGAGTCGACGGCCTCCCAAGCGCCGGTCGCCTCGGTGAGCTGCCGGTGGACGCGTAGGCCCTCGCGGTCTTCGGTGAGCCACTCGCGCAGCCGCGGCCAGCCGCGGATGAGGGCCTCGTGGGCGATGTCGATGCCGGTGTCGTCGAGGGTGACCAGCCGGGCCGCGGCCAGCTCGCCGAGGACGACGGCGGTGTCCTCGTCGTCGGCGTCGAGCTCGGCGCGGCCGATGCGCCGCTTGGTGTCTTCGGTGCCTTCTCCGAGCGCGGTCATCCGGAGGAAGATCTGCCGCGCCAGCCGCTGCTGACGCGCCGAGAGCTTCGCGAAGGTGCCTTCCGACGTCTGCGCGATGGCCCGCTCGATGCCGCCGGTCGACTCGTACCCGGCGAGGGTCAGCGTGGTGCCGCGGCGCCGCCGCCACGTCTCCAGCAGCGCGTGCGAGAGCAGGGGCAGCACGCCGGGCTGGCCGGTGGCGTCCGCGACGAGCCGGGAAACCAGGCCCGTCTCGACGCGGTAGCCGGTGTCGACGGCGGGCCGCGAGATCGCCTGCCGGAGCTCTTCGGTCGTCATCGGGCCGACCAGGATCTGGGCGTCCTGCATGGCCTCGGCGAGCTCGGCGTGCCGCGCGCAGTGGGTGTAGAAGTCGGTGCGGATGCCGAGGACGACCCGGGTGCGGCTGCCGGGTTCGGTGGTCGCGGTGACGAGCGCGTCGAGGAAACGGGCCCGCTCCCGGTCGTCCTGGCAGAGGGTGAAGACCTCTTCGAACTGGTCGACGACCAGCACGACGTCCTCGTCTTCGCCGTCGGCCAGCTGACGGGCGGCGAGGCCGAGGTTGCGCGGGTGCGCGGCGAAGTCGTCGAGCAGGGCGCCGGGGGCCACGCCGAGCGCGGCGGCGAACTTGACCGCGCACTCCTGCAGCGGGCGGTGCCCCGGCGTGAGCAGCACGACCGGCCCCTTCACCGACGGCAGCAGACCGGCCCGCAGCAGGGACGATTTCCCCGAGCCGGATGCGCCGAGGACGGCGAGAAAACGTTGTCTCGCGAGTCGTTCGACGAGCTTTTCGACAAGTCGTTCCCGGCCGAAGAAACGACCGGCGTCGGCCGGGCCGAAAGCGGCCAGCCCGACGTACGGCGGAATTTCGCCGGATTCCGGCTCCGGCGGTGAATCGGCACCGTCCGCCCGCGACTCGTCGGCGACGGCGTGCCAGCGTTCCTCCCATTCCGCCGTCGTCCCGCCACAGGCCCGGACGTAGGCCAAGGTGACGGCCAGACTGGGGAGTTTCCGCCCGCCGGCCGCTTCCGACAGCGTCCCGGCCGAGTAGTGCGCCCGCCGTCCCAGCTCGCGGTAGGTCGGATTCCCGGCGCTCTCGCGCAACCGCCGGAGATCGGCGGCGAATTCGATCAGCAGATCGTCTCCGGGATCCAAGGGGCGCTCGGGACGCGGCAACCGGTCCTCCTGTTGTTCATTTTCCGATCGGCCCACCGTAGCCAATCCCGCGCGGTCACGGAGGCGAATCCAGCCGCCGGCGAACGGCTTCGGCGGACACGCCCAGTTCGGCCAGCAGATCGGCCGCCGGATCCGGCGGTGACAGCGTTACGAGCACCCGCAGCAGCTGCGCCGGATCACGCGGCCGCGGTGTCCCGCGGATCGCCTCGTTGACGACCGCGCGCGCCCCGGACGTCAGCGCGCCCGGCGTCAGCTTCCCGCGCCGCAGCGGGACTTCGGGCGGGCGGAGGCCTTCGACCTCGATGCCGAGCGCCGCCAGGGCGGCCCGGTCGAGGCGGTCCAGGGCCGCGCGGGCCTCGGCCAGGCTCGTGCCGAGCGTGCGCGCGCTGCCGGCGTCGTGCAGCAGGCCCAGCACCAGGTGTTCGGTGCCGAGCCGCCGGTCGCCGCGGCGGCGGGACTCCTCCAGGGCCGCCGTCACCACCGCGGCGAACGGGCTCTTGGCGATCAGCCGGTCCAGCACGAGGGCCTCACTTCCCGTACTTGGCGTGCACGGACTGCCGGGCGACGCCGAGCGCGTCCCCGATCTGCTCCCACGACCAGCCCTGCCGCCGCGCGTGCGCGACGGCCGCCGCTTCGACCTGCTCGGCGAGCCGGTGCAGGGCACCCACTGCCCGCAACGCCACCGCCGGGTCCGTTTCCGAGACGCGTCCCGAAAGCTCTTCCGCTTCCACGGTGTGTCAGTCTAGCCTGACATGGTCGTCAGTTTGAACTGACAGCCGGGAGGGCGTCATGGAAATCGCGGTGATCGGAGCGGGCCCGGTGGGCCTGATGCTGGCGGCGGAGCTGCGGCTCGGCGGGGCCGAGGTGGTGGTGTTCGACCGGCGGGCCGCGCCGGACGAGCGGCCGCGGGCGAACGGGCTCGCCGGCCGGATCGTCGAGCAGCTCGACCACCGGGGGCTCCTGGACCGGTTCCGGGCCGGGACCGCGTTCGCCGGCCCCTTCCCCGGCTTCCCGTTCGGGCCGGTGCCGGTGACCACGCCCGTGCCCGGACTGATGCTGCAGCAACCGCGGATGGAGGCGCTGCTGACCGAACGCGCACTCGAACTCGGCGCCGAAATCCGGCGCGGGCACGAACTCGTCGACCTCGAGACCGTGCGCGGCCCGGACGGCGAACACCGGCTGGACGCGCGGTACGTCGTCGGCTGCGACGGCGCGCACAGCCGCGTCCGCGAGCTGGCCGGCATCGGGTTCCCCGGCACCACCGACGGCGAGCTCCTGCGCCTCGGGCACTTCCGCGGGAACCTCCCGCTGTTCGGCTCCGGGCTGGCGCGCGGCTGGAACCGCCGTCCCGGCGGGCGCGTGCTGGTGACGTCGCTGGCGCCCGGCGTGGTGATCGCCGGCGTCCGCGAGGTCGCGCCCGAGCCGGTCGGCGAGCCGACCCTGGAGGAGTTCCGCGACGCCGTCCGCCGGGTCCTCGGGAGCGACCTGACGCTCGGCGAACCGCTCTGGCTGTCGCGGACGACGAGTTCGGCGCGGCTCGCCGAGCGGTACCGGGCCGGCCGCGTGTTCCTGGCCGGCGACGCCGGCCACCTCTTCCCCGCCGGCGGGTCGTCGCTCAACGTCGGGCTGCTGGACGCGGTCAACCTCGGCTGGAAGCTCGCCGCCGTCGTCCGCGGTTCGGCGCCGGACAGCCTCCTCGGCAGCTACCACGCCGAACGGCACCCGGTCGCGGCGCGGACGTTGACGCAGACCCGCGTCCAGGCCCTCCTGGATCGCCTGACCGGCGAGGACGGGGACGCCCTGCGGACGCTCTTCGGCGAGCTGGCCGCGTTACCCGAGGCGGCCCGGCACCTGGGCGGGCTCCTACGGGACGCCGACGAGCTGCCGTACGTCCCCGACCTGCCGCTGACGGTCGGCGGCGAGCCGACCCGAGTGGCGGAGATCATGCGGGCCGCGCGGACCGTGCTGTTCGACTTCGCCGATCGCGCCGACCTGCGGGAAGCCGCGGGACCAGGGGTGAAGATCGTCACCGCCACCTGCCCGGACGCCCCGGCCGACGCGCTGCTCGTGCGCCCGGACGGCGTCGTGACGTTCCGCGGCGGAGATCCGGCGGCCCTGCGGGAAGCAATGGCGGCACCGGGGCGTTGACCCCGGTTGTGAGCTCACTGCCTGACGTGCCGCTGTCCGTGCTCGACCTGTCCCCGGTTTCGGAGGGGAACACCGTCGGCGAGACGCTGCGCAACACCCTGGACCTCGCCCGCGCCGCGGAACGGCTGGGCTACCACCGCTACTGGCTGGCCGAGCACCACAACATGCCCGGCATCGCCAGCTCGGCCACGGTCGTGCTGATCGGGCACGTCGCCGACGCCACCGAGCGCATCCGCGTCGGGTCGGGCGGCATCATGCTGCCCAACCACGCGCCGCTGGTCGTCGCCGAGCAGTTCGGCACGCTGGAGGCGTTCCACCCCGGCCGGATCGACCTCGGCATCGGCCGCGCGCCCGGCACCGACCAGCGGACGGCGCTGGCGCTGCGCGGCCCGGGCGGGCTGTCCGCGGAGAACTTCCCGGAGCACCTGCAGGAACTGATCGGCTACTTCACCCATTCGGAGGCCCGCGGCGTCAACGCGGTGGTGGCGGAGGGCAACCAGCCGCCGGTGTGGCTGCTCGGTTCGAGTGGGTTCAGCGCCCAGCTGGCCGGACGGCTCGGGCTGCCGTTCTCCTTCGCGCACCACTTCGCCGCGGAGAACACGATCCCGGCCGTGCAGCTGTACCGCGAGAACTTCCGGCCCGGCGTGCTCGACGAGCCGTACGTGATGCTCGGCGTGTCCGTGGTCGCCGCCGAAACCGACGAGCGCGCCCGGTTCCTCGCCGGTCCGTCCGGGCTGACGTTCCTCAGCCTCCGCCGCGGCCGCCCGATCGCGCTGCCGACACCGGAAGAGGCCGCGGAGTACCCGTACACCGAGATGGACCGCGCGTTCCTGGCCGAGCGCTTCGGGTCCAGCATCGTCGGCTCGCCGGAAACCGTCCAAAAGGGACTCGAGCAGCTCCTGGCCGACACCGGCGCGAACGAGCTGATGGTCACCACGATGGTCCACGGCCACGCCGACCGCATCCGCTCCTACGAACTCCTCGCCGCCCTCAAGTCCTGACGTGCTGGAAGGGTCGACACACGTGATCAGAGGGTCGACACGCGTGTCGACCCTTCAAGCACGCGGGAATTGACAGGCGGGGACGTATTGTCAAGGCGGGACGCGCGCCGGAGGTAAGTTTCTTTTCCTCTGTTGACAACAAGATCGGGACCGTTTGTCAGCGTCGGACAAGAAATGTGTGGTTACCAGCCCGTGACCCCGTGATCCTGCTCAAGTTCTTGTCTCCCAGCAAGGCCGTCGTTAGCGTACCGACCAGTAGGAAACGGCACGGTGCCCCCGAGACCGTGAATGGCCGGAATTTATTACCCCATTCGGACCATTTCCCCTTGGTCGACTCGGGTGTATTCGGCGTGCCGCCGAAACCGCTGGAGGCACACGAATGGCCGAACGGACGACGACGGCGTCGTTCCCGGGGGCGGCCGCACTGCGGCAGACCGGCCGGCTCTACGGGCTCGGTTTCGACGTCGTCCGGCTGACCTTCCGCCGCCCGTTCCAGGTACGCGAGCTGATCCAGCAGTTCTGGTTCATCGCGAGCGTCTCGATCCTGCCGACGGCGCTGGTCTCGATCCCGTTCGGCGCGGTGATCGCGCTGCACATCGGGTCGCTGACCACGCAGATCGGCGCGCAGTCGTTCACCGGCGCGGCGAGCGTGCTGGCGATCATCCAGCAGGCCAGCCCGATCGTCACGGCCCTGCTCATCGCCGGCGCCGGCGGCAGCGCGATGTGCGCCGACCTCGGCTCCCGCACCATCCGCGAAGAAATCGACGCGATGGAGGTGCTCGGCGTCTCGCCGGTCCAGCGCCTGATCGTGCCGCGGGTGCTCGCCGCGATGGGCGTGGCGGTCTTCCTCAACGGCATGGTCAGCGTCGTCGGCGTGCTCGGCGGCTACTTCTTCAACGTGATCATGCAGCACGGCACCCCGGGCGCCTACCTCGCGAGCTTCTCGGCCCTGGCCCAGCTGCCGGACCTGTGGATCAGCGAGATCAAGGCCCTCATCTTCGGCTTCGTCGCCGGGGTGGTCGCCTCCTACCGCGGCCTCAACCCCAAGGGCGGCCCGAAGGGTGTCGGCGACGCGGTCAACCAGTCCGTGGTCATCACGTTCCTGCTGCTGTTCGTGCTGAACCTGATCCTCACCACCGTCTACCTGCAACTCGTCCCGCCCAAGGGGAGCTGAGAAGTGACGACCACGGACCTCCCGAGAACGGCTCGGGTACGCGAGGCCGTCGACCGCCGGTTCGGCTTCCTCGACACGCTCGGCGACCAGATCCTCTTCTTCCTCCGCGCGATCGCCTGGACCCCGCGGGCCCTGCACCGCTACCTGCGCGAGGTCGTCCGCCTGCTGGCCGAGGTCAGCTTCGGCAGCGGCGCGCTGGCCGTCATCGGCGGCACGATCGGCGTGATGATCGGGATGACCGTCGCCACCGGCACGGTCGTCGGCCTCCAGGGCTACTCCGCGCTGAACCAGGTCGGGACGTCGGCGTTCGCCGGGTTCGTCTCCGCCTACTTCAACACGCGCGAAATCGCGCCGCTGGTCAGTGGCCTCGCCCTGAGCGCCACCGTCGGCTGCGGCTTCACCGCCCAGCTCGGCGCCATGCGGATCTCCGAGGAGATCGACGCCCTCGAGGTCATGGGCATCCCCAGCGTCCCGTACCTGGTGACGACCCGGGTGATCGCCGGCTTCCTCGCCGTCATCCCGCTCTACGCGATCGGGCTGCTGTCGAGCTACCTCGCTTCGCGGCAGGTCACCGTCTGGTTCTTCGGCCAGTCCGCCGGCACCTACGACCACTACTTCCTGCTGTTCCTGCCCCCCGGCGACGTGCTGTGGTCGTTCGGGAAGGTCCTGGTGTTCAGCGTCGTGGTGGTCCTGGCGCACTGCTACTACGGCTTCCGCGCGAGCGGCGGCCCGGCCGGTGTCGGTGTCGCGGTGGGCCGCGCGGTCCGGACCGCGATCGTCGCGATCAGCGTCCTCGACTTCTTCCTGTCCCTGGCGATCTGGGGCGCGACGACGACCGTGCAGGTGGCCGGATGAGACGCGAAACCCGCCACAAGGCCGGGGTCCGCACCGCGGGTGTGCTGTTCCTGGTCGTGATGGGCGTCCTCGTGACGCTGTCCATCAAGGTGTACGACAAGGACTTCGTCACCACCGTCCCGGTGACGCTCAAGGCGAGCCGGATCGGCAACCAGCTCTCCCCCGGCGGTCAGGTCAAGGCCCGCGGCGTGCTCGTCGGCGAGATCCGCGACGTCCGGGCGACGCCGCAGGGCGCCGAGATAGCGCTTGCTCTCGAACCGGGCAAGGTGGACATGCTGCCCCGCAACGTCTCCGCGCTGCTCGTGCCGAAGACGCTGTTCGGCGAGCGGTACGTCCAGCTGTCCATCCCGGACGGCGAGCGGGGCCCGCACCTGGTCGCCGGCGACGTCATCGAGCAGGACCGTTCGGCCAACGCGGTCGAGCTGGAACGGGTCTTCGACAACCTGCTGCCGGTCCTGCAGGCGGTCCAGCCGCAGAAGCTGGCCACCACGCTGACCGCGGTTTCGACGGCCCTGGAGGGACGCGGCGAGCAGCTCGGGCGGACCATCGACACCGCCGCGGACTACCTCAAGGAGTTCAACCCCGACCTCCCGCAGCTGACCTCGGACGTGCGGGACCTCGCGACGGTTTCCCGCCTCTACGGCGACATCGCACCGGACCTCCTGGACGCGCTCACCGACTCCGCCGTCACGCTCGGCACGGTCAAGGAGAAGCAGGCCGACCTGGCCGGGGTGTACCAGCAGGTGACGTCGTCGTCGCAGGAGATCTCCACGTTCCTGGCCACCAACCGGGACAACCTCATCTCCCTGGCCGCCGACAGCCGTGCGCCGCTGGAGATCGCGGCGAAGTACTCCCCCAGCTTCGCCTGCACGATCGGCTCGCTCAACGCACTGAGAGGCTCCATGGACAAGGTGCTCGGCGCGGGCACGAAGGAACCGGGCCTGCACGGCGAAGTCGCGGTCCTGCCCGACAGCGGCAAGTACCTGCCGGGCCGGGACGACCCGCGGTTCACCGGCGGCGGCGAGCCGCGGTGCTACCCGTCCGGTGTCTCCCCCACGATCGGCACCGCCGCGGCGGCTCCCGGCACCGCGGCGCACCCGCTGCTCACCGGCGGCCAGGGCGACCTCGGGCTCCCGAACTCGCCGCAGGAGGAGCAGCTGCTGTCGACGCTGCTCGCGCCGTCGGTCGGGGTGCCCGCCGCCGAGGTCCCGGCCTGGAGCAGCGTGCTCGTCGGGCCGCTCTACCGCGGCACGGAGGTGACGCTCAAGTGAGGAACATCGCCGGTCCGCTGATCAAGAGCCTCGTCTTCATCGCCGTCACGGCACTGGCCACGGCCCTGCTCGCCATCTCCATTACGAACTCCGGTGTCGGCGCCGACGAGCGCTACACGGCCAAGTTCCTCGACGCGACTTCGCTCAACGTCGGCGACGACGTGCGCATCTCCGGGGTCCGCGTCGGCCAGGTCGAGTCCCTCGACATCGGCGACCGCAACCGGGCCGTGGTCGCGTTCTCCCTCGACCGGGGCCGCCGCCTGCCCGCCGACGTCCGCGCGGTCATCAAGTACCGCAACATGGTCGGCCAGCGGTACGTCGCGCTGGAACGCGGGAACACCGGCACCCGGGAGCAGCTGCCCGTGGGCGCCGAGATCCCGCTGGACCGCACGACTCCCGCGCTCGACCTCACCGATCTGTTCAACGGCTTCAAACCGCTCTTCCAGGCGCTGTCGCCGAACGACGTCAACGAGCTCTCCGGCGAGATCGTCCAGGTGCTGCAGGGCGAAGGCGGCACCGTCGAGAGCCTGCTGCAGCACACCGGTTCGCTGACCACCACCCTGGCCTCGCGCGACAAGGTGATCGGCGAGGTGATCGGGAACCTCAACACGGTCCTGAGCACGGTCAACGGCAAGGGCGACGCGCTGGCGAACCTCGTGTCGACCCTGCGTCAGCTGGTTTCCGGGCTGGCCGGGGACCGTGCCGCGATCGGCGACGCCATCAGCGGGATCGGCGCGCTGACCGAGTCCACCGCCGGGCTGTTCGAGCAGGCCCGCCCGCCGCTGAAGGACAGCATCGACGGCCTGCGGCAGGTCGCGGGCACGCTGGCCCAGAATCAGTCCGATGTGGACAGCTTCCTGACCAACCTGCCCGTGAAGTTCGGCGAGATCGGCCGGACCGCCTCCTACGGATCGTGGATGAACTTCTTCCTCTGCGGCGCCACGCTCGAAGCCACGCCCCCGCGCGGAGTGCGGACCGACACGGCGAGGTGCGGATCGTGAAGTCCTTCAAGGAACGCAACCCGATCACCCTCGGCGTCGTGGGCAGCGTCGGGCTGGCCGCCCTGCTCACCCTCACCTTCAACTACGACAACCTGCCGATCGTCGGCGGCGGCACGACGTACGAGGCCGAGTTCTCCGAGGCCGCCGGCCTGCAGCCCGAGGACGAGGTCCGGATCGCCGGCATCAAGGTCGGCGAGGTCCGCACGGTCGCGCTGGCCGACGACCACGTCTTGATCTCCTTCCGGGTCAAGAACGCCTGGATCGGCGACCGCACGTCCGCCGAGATCAAGATCAAGACGTTGCTGGGCCGCAAGTTCCTCGCGCTGAACCCCACCGGCGACGACGTCCAGGACCCGGACCGGCCGATCCCGCGGACCCGGACGGTCACGCCCTACGACGTCACCGACGCCTTCAACGGCCTCGCCGACACCGTGGGCGCGATCGACACCAAGCAGCTCGCGGACAGCTTCACCACGCTGTCGGACACCTTCCGCAACTCCCCCGAGCACGTCCGCAGCGCCCTCGACGGGCTTTCGCAGCTGTCGAAGACGGTGGCCGGCCGCGACAGCCAGATCGCCGAACTGCTCGCCAACGCCCGGAAGCTGACCACGACGCTGGCGAACTCGAACGACGACTTCGAGAAGCTGATCGGCGACGGCAACCTGCTGCTCACCGAGCTGAACAGCCGCCGCGACGCGATCCGGGACCTCTTGGAAGGCTCGGCCCGGCTGGCCGATCAGCTCAGCGGGCTGGTGCGGGACAACTCCGACGCGCTCAAGCCCGCCCTGCAGTCGCTCAACCAGGTCACCGACCTGCTCAAGCGGCAGAACGACAACCTCACCAGGGGCCTGCAGCTGGCCGGCCCGTACTTCCGGGTGCTCACCAACACGACCGGCAACGGCCACTGGATCGACGCCTACCTCTGCGGGCTGCTGCCCGAGAACCACGACCCCTGCACCCCGCCGAAACCCCAGGGAGGAGCGAAGTGAGCGCGCTGACCACCACCCGCGCCGGCGTCCTGGCGAGCCGGTTCGTCGCCGCCGCCCTGCTGCTCGCCCTCGTCGTCTCGGCGGCGCTGTGGTGGGTGTTCTCCGGCTCCGGCCAGCACCACGTCACGGCGTTCTTCACCCGCGCGGTCGGCGTCTACCCCGGCTCCGACGTCCGCGTGCTCGGCGTCCGGATCGGCCAGGTCGACTCGGTGACCCCGCGCGGCGAGCAGGTGCAGGTCGACATGAGCGTCGACGGCTCGGTCGGCGTCGCCGAGGACACCACCCTCCTGGTGATCGCCCCCAGCGTCGTCGCCGACCGGTACCTGCAGTTCGGCAAGCCGGCGCGCGGCGGGCCGCGGCTGCCGGACGGCGCGACGATCCCGGTCCAGCGCACGGCCACCCCGGTGGAGCTCGACCAGCTCTACGCCAGCCTCGACACGATTTCCAAGGCCCTCGGCCCGAACGGCGCCAACTCCCAGGGCGCGCTGTCCGACCTGCTGAAGACCGGCGCGCAGACCCTGCAGGGCAACGGCCGCGCGTTCAACGACAGCGTCCGCAACTTCGCCCAGCTGGCCCGCACGCTGGCCGGCAACTCGAACGACCTGTTCGGCACGGTGACCGAGCTGCAGCAGTTCACCACCATGCTGGCCACCAACGACAGCCAGGTGAGCAACGTCAACCAGCAGCTGGCCCAGATCTCCGGCACCCTGGCCGCCAACAGCGGCGAGCTGGCCCGGGCGCTCGAAGGCCTCGGCCGCGCGCTCGGCGACGTCCAGGCGTTCATCCGGGACAACCGCGGCGCGCTCAAGGCCAATGTGGACAACCTGGTGACGACCACGCGGACCCTCGTCGAGCAGCGCGCGTCCCTGGCCGAAACGCTCGACGTCGCGCCGCTGGCGGTGACGAACGTGCTCCAGTCGGTCGACCCGGCCACCGGGCGGGTGCTCGGCCGCGGCGTCTTCGACTACTACCTCCAGCCGCTGCCGCTGCCGGTGACCGGCGACGTCTACACGAACGGGGGCGGCCGGTGAAACGCGTACTCGCGATCTTCGCCGTCGGGTGCCTGACGCTCGCGGGCTGCTCGGCGGGTGAGTTCAAGGGCGTCTACGACCTGCCGCTGCCGGGCGGTGCCGACGTCGGCGACCACCCGTACTCGGTGACCGTGCAGTTCGCCGACGTCCTCGACCTGGTGCCGCAGGCCGCCGTGAAGGTCGGCGACGTCCCGGTCGGCCGGGTGCGCGAAGTCCGCCTCGGCGGGGACGGCTGGACGGCCGAAACGGTTCTGGAGGTCAACGGCGACGTCGTCCTGCCCGCGAACGCGGTCGCGCGGCTGCGCCAGTCCAGTCTGCTGGGCGAGAAGTTCGTCGAGCTGGCCCCGCCGGACGGTGACACGAAGACCGCCGGCACCGGGCGGCTGGCGAACGGCGCCACCATCACCCTGGACCGCACCAACCGCAACCCCGAGTTCGAAGAGATCTTCGGCGCGCTTTCCCTGCTGCTCAACGGCGGCGGGATCGGGCAGCTGCAGACGATCAACCGTGAACTGTCGAAGGTGATGGACGGCAACGAAGACCAGATCCGGTCGTTCCTCTCCGGGGTGAACACCCTGATGACCGACCTGGACGCGCACCGCTCGGACATCACCGAAGCGCTCGACGGGCTGAACCGGCTCTCGGGCACCCTGGCCAACCGGCACGAGCAGATCTCCGGCGCGCTGACCGACCTGACGCCGGGCCTGAAAACGCTCACCGACCAGCGCACCCAGCTCGTGTCGATGCTGCAGGCGCTGGACCGGCTCGGCACGGTGGCCACCGACGTCGTCGACCGCAGCCGCGCCGACATGGTGGCCGACCTGCGCGCGCTGGCGCCGATCCTGCAGCAGCTGGCCGACGCCGGGAAGGACCTGCCGCAGTCGCTGCAGATGCTGCCGACGTTCCCGTTCCCGGACTCGGTGCTGGGCGCGATCAAGGGCGACTACGTCAACGCCTACGCGTCGATGATCCCGGCGCCCGGCGTGCCGCTGCCCCCGCTCGGCGAGGGTGTCCCGCCGGGCCTGCCCGTCTTCCCGCTGCCGAGCAGCACCACCCCGGTCGCCACCGGAGGCCGCTGATGCTGAGCACCAGAGTCCGCGTCCAGGTCGTCCTGTTCGTCGTGATCGCGCTGGCCACGACCGCGTTCGTCGGCGCGAACTACGCCGGGCTGGGCCGGCTGTTCGGGTCCGGCAGCTACACGGTGAAGCTCGAGCTCGCCGAGGGCGGCGGGCTGTTCACCAACGGCGAGGTGACCTACCGCGGCGTCGCCGTCGGCCGGGTCGGCGAGCTGCGGCTCACCGTCACCGGCACGGAGGCGGACCTGCTGATCGACGACGACGCCCCGCCCATCCCGGCGGACTCGCGGGCCGTGGTCGCGAACCGCTCGGCGGTCGGCGAGCAGTACGTCGACCTGCAACCGCGCACGGCGGACGCGCCCTACCTCGACGGCAATTCGGTCATCCGGCGCGAGTCGACGACGCTGCCGCTGCCGGTGAACAGCCTCCTGACCGACCTGGACTCGTTCACCGCGTCGGTGCCGACGCAGGACCTGCGCACGGTGGTGAACGAGCTCGACGACGCCCTGCGCGGCGCGGGCCCGGACCTGCAGACGCTGATGGACTCGGCGACGACGTTCACCCAGGAGGCGAGCAGCCACCTGCCGCAGACGTCGAAGCTGATCGGCGACGGCGCGACGGTGCTGCGGACGCAGCTCGACTCCTCCGCGCAGTGGCGGTCGTTCAGCAGCAACGCCAAGGTGTTCGCCCAGCAGCTGGCGAGCTCCGACGGCGACCTGCGGCGGCTGATCGCGGCCGCCCCGCCGGCGGCGTCGGAGCTGGGCGGCCTCCTGAAGGAGAACGACCCGGGCCTGCCGATCCTGCTGGCCAACCTGCTGACCACGGCCCGGGTGTTCGGCACCCGCACCGCGGCGGAGGAGCAGCTGCTGTCGGACGTGCCCCGCGCGGTCGCGACGGTCGGGTCGGCGTTGAACGACCGCGGCGACCAGCTGCGGATGGGCCTGGTGCTGAACTTCAACGACCCGCCGCCGTGCACCCAGGGCTACGAGAAGACCCCGCGCCGGCCGAGCAACGACCTCTCGCCGATGCCGTTCAACACCGACGCGGCCTGCACGTTGCCGTACGGCAACCCGAGCTCGGTGCGCGGCTCGCAGAACGCGCCGCACCCGCCGGTCCCGGCCGCGGTGCTGCCGGGCGGGCTGACCGGCCCGCTGGGGCTCGGAACGCAGGCGACGGCGACGAGCCTGGAGGAGATGCTGTGGCTGCGGTGAAGGTGGCGGCGGTGGTGCTGGCCGCGTCGGCGGCCGTGTTCGCGGGCTGGTCGGGCTATTCGTGGTACGAGGCGGCCCACGCGTCCTCGGTGACGTACGGGACGGCCCGCGACGAGGCGCTGACCGCCGGCCGCACGCTGGTGGCGGAGTTGAACACGCTGGACTACCACGACGTCGACGGCGGCCTGGGCAAGTGGCTGGCGGCCTCGACGGGCCCGCTGCACGACCAGCTGGCCCGCACGGACGAGACGACGAAGAAGACCTTGGCGGCGAACGCCACGGTGGCCACGGGCCGGGTGCTGGACGCCGGCCTGAGCGAACTGGACGAACACGCGGGCACGGCGAAGCTGCTGGCCTCGGTGGAGATCACGATGGCCAAGCAGGGAACGGCCCCGGCGGTCAAGCGCAACCGCTTCGCGGCGGCGCTGAGCAGGACGCCGGAGGGGTGGAAGCTGAGCGCGCTCGACCAGCTGCCGGTGGGTGCCCGATGAGCCGCACGAGGACGGCCGCGGAGGAGTCGGCGGCGGAGTCTGGGGCCGTTAGCGCGAACACGGCTGAGAGCAGGCCCGGTGCCAGCGGGTCCGAAGCGAGTCGGGCTGCCGGTGGTCCCGCTGCCGCGGATGAAGAGAGCATTTCGGCCACCGCAGACGGCGAAGCGACCGAGCCCGGCAGCGCCGCCACCCTCGACGGCGAGCCCGCCACCGCCGACGATGAGCCCGCCGAAACCGACCCGGCCGAACGCGAAACCGCCGCCGCCCCCGTCAAGCCCCGCCCCGGCTGGCGCCGTCTTCCCGTGCTCCTCCTCGCCGCCGCCGTTGTCCTCACCGGGGCCGGGGTCTGGTTCACCCTCGAAGCCCGCTCCGCCGCGAACACCCCCGCCGCCGCGAACCTGGCGCTCACCGATGTCGGGGCCACCGCCGATGTCACCTCCGCGGTGACCCTCGCCGTCAACCGGATCTTCTCCTATTCCTACGACCGGACCGACGTCACCGAAAAGGCCGCCGCCGCCGTCCTGCGCGGGCCGGCCAAGGATTCCTACGACAAGCTCTTCGCCGAAGTCAGGCGCAAAGCTCCGGAACAGAAACTCGTGCTCACTTCGCGCGTTTCGGCCATCGCCGTCCAAACCCTCGAAAATGGTCACGCGCGGTTACTCGTCTTTCTCGATCAATCAGCCGTCCGGGCCGACAACAATGCGACCGACAGCGCCGCGGCGCAGCTTTCCGTGACCGCGGAGCACACCACCGGCGGCTGGGTCATCACCGAGCTCGAACCCCGCTGACCCGGTCCGCCGCAATACCGCACGTCACCGTTTCCGGGAGCACCCGGAAACGGCCGGGAAACGCAAAAGGAGGACACCCATGTCCGTGGCAACGAAGCTGAAGAGACTGGCCGTGCTCACGTCGGCGGCGACCGTGGCGATGACCGTGGTCACCGCGACCCCGGCGTCGGCCGAGGTCATCCCGTTCCCAGTCTCCTTCGCGGTGACCGGCAACACCGTGGTGAAGAAGACCGGCAGCACCATGAACCTCGGCCCCGGCACCCTGGCCGGGAACCTGCTCGTCAACGACGAGACCGGCGAAGTCGGCCTGAGCGCGGACCTGAGCCTGCCGCCGTCGCAGGCGAACATCTCCCTGGTTTCCGGCCTGTTCAGGATCAAGGCGACGGTGAAGGTGATCCCGCTCGGCCCGGCCACCGGCACCCTGGCCGACGCCACCCTGACCACGCACGCCAAGGCCAACATGGAGATCAGCAACATCTGGGTCGGCCTGCTCGCGCCGGTCATCCCGCTGCCCACGGTGCCGGGCTCCTGCAAGACGAAGACCCCGATCGAGCTGAACCTGGTGGCGAAGGACATCGACATCTTCTCGCCGATCACCGTTTCGGCCGACTACACGATCCCGGAGTTCACCAACTGCTGGGTCGCCGACCTCGCGCTCGGCGCGCTGGTTTCGGGTCCGGGCAACAAGATCAACCTCACCCTGACGCCCAACGCGGCGAGCTGACACACGGGTGGCGGGCACCCCGCCCGCCACCCGCCCGCTCAGCACGGCGCGCTGGGGTTTTCCTTCAGCGCGAAACTGTCGTTCTCCCCCGCCGAGACGGCGAGGATCGGCCCGCACGGCAGCAGGTACGGGGCCGTTTCCTCGACCAGGTTCGAGCCCCAGGCGACGATGTCGCCGTTGGCCTTGACGGCCAGGTTGTGGTTGGCACCGGCGTCGATGGCCACGACGTCGGACAGGGCCGCGTCGGGGACGGTCACCTGGCCGTAGTTGTTGCGGCCCCACGCGTAGACGCGGCCGTCCTTCAGCGCCAGGCTGTGCTGGGCGCCGGCGGAAACCGCTGTGACGCCCGAGGTCAGGCCGGCCGGCACGGTCGCCTGCCCGTAGGAGTTGTTCCCCCACGCCAGCACGCCGCCGTTCTTGATGACCAGGTTGTGGTCGGAGCCGGCGGCGATCGCGGTCACGCCGGACTGCGCGGCCGCGGGCACGTCGGTCCGGCTGCCCCAGCTCACCACCTGGCCGTTCTGCTTGAGGGCCAGGCTGTGCAGGTACGACGTCGCGATCGCGGTGACGCCGCCGGCCACCGAGGCGGGCAGGTCGGTCTGGCCGTACCAGTCGTTGCCCCAGGCCAGCACCTGGCCGTTCTTCAGGGCGAGCTCGTGACCCCAGCCCGAGGCGATTTGGCTGACTCCGGACAGCGCCGCCGCCGGCACTTCGTTGGCGCCCCAGTTGTTCGCGCCCCACGCGAGGACCGTCCCGCCCTTCAACGCGAGCACGGTCGTGGAGCCCGCCGACACGGCGGTGACCCCGGTCAGCGCCTCCGCCGGGGGGACCACGACGCCGAAGTCCTGCTTCCCCCAGCCGATCACCCCGCCCGGGGTGGCCGCGGACGCCGGCGACGCGCAGAGCGACACGGCCAGCGCCGCCGAGACCGTCAATGCGGCTCCCCTGAGCGATACCCGTTCACAACGTGAAGTAAGTGGCACGGTAGCCTCCTTTCTCGCGTTTCGTTATCCCAGATTGCTTCGGCAAGATCGTGAATGGTAGACCGTTCCTACGGCCGTTCGGCCACGCGGTGGTTCTTTGTCAAAATCCGATGAAAGCGCCGTCGGTCCTGCGCGGAGGTGAACAAGAAACCCGAGCCGCCCCGAGGCGGCGGACTGACGATGCCACAAAGTCTTGTTCCGTAATGAACTCGCGAGTAGCCTCATTCCCGGCAGATGGACCTCCACCTCGCACGTCGGTGAATTCACGTCCCGCCGCTCGGGGCAATGGGGGCGGGCGAACGTGATCGACAGAGCTACGACGGCGAGCAATCGATCAGCCAAAGCCGAGACTGTACTGAATCAAAGGAGATGGGTATGTCCCGACTCAGCAGGCTGTCCGCCGGAATCGCGACCACCGCTACCGCCGTCGGCGCCATCGCGGTGCTGACCGCGGGCACCGCGGCCGCCGCCACGGTCACCTACACCGCCGGTGGCACCACGCCCCTGACCTACACCTGCACCTTCCCCGGCGTAACGCCGCAGCCGGTCCTCGTCACCTCGCACCTCGACGCGGACGACACCGTCGCGGCGGGCGGCACCCTCACCCCGGTCAACGTGGGCGGTTCCGCGACGATCAGCGCCGGTGTGCACGCGCTGCTCACCGCGGTCGGCTACGACGGCATCCAGGGCACCGCCACGGTGCCGGTGACGGCGGCCTCGGGCACCCTGTCGCAGCCGGCGGCCACCGGGCTCGACATCCCGCAGACCATCTACCCGGCCGGCGGCCCGATCACGGTGAACATCTCGCAGGTCGCGACGTCCAGCGTCCCGTCCTACACCGCGCCGGCGACGCCGGGCACCGACACGCTGTCGATGGGCTCCACCGTCACGGCGAACCTGCAGTTCCACAAGAAGGCGAACAACACCTGGACGCCGTGGACGATGACCTGCACCCTGAAGGTCACCAACCCGGCGCAGAACACCGCGTTCAGCCCGAGCATCACCGTCTCCTGACGCCGGTTCCCGGTGCGGGCCCCTCGCCGGGCCCGCACCGGGTTCTCCCGTCCCCGCTTCCGAACACACCAGGGAAACCGATGCCCCGTCGAGTCCGGCCCCGCTCCGTCACGGTGACCGCGCTGGCGGCCGTCGGCCTGCTGTCCGCGGCCAACGGCGCACTGACCGGGGTCGGTTCGGCCGCTCCCGCCCCCGCGGAACCGCCGGAGAAGACGGCGACGACGTCGGTCTCGGTGACCTGTCCCTTCGCCGATCCGCTCGGCTCGCGCAAGCTCACCGTCGCGACGACGGCGACGTTGCCCACCCTGGCGAAGACCGGCACCTCGGCGACGATCGGCCGGTACTCCGCGCAGTTCAGCCTCCCCCGCGACGTCGCGCTTTCGCTGCTGCCCGCCGGCGCCACCGCCGGTTCGCTGCAGGGCGCCGTGCAGCTCGCCCTCGCCGTGCACCAGGGCGAGCGCTCGGACCAGATCCCGGTCGCCCTCGCCGTGGCGCCGACGCCCCTGCCGGAAACCGGCGACGTCACCCTCACCGCCACCGGCGCCGTGCCGGACATCGCGATCAACACCATCGGCTCGGTCACCTTCGACGTCACCGCGCCGAAGCTCGCGCTGGCCGCCGTTCCCGCCGCGGCCGCGCCCGCCACGGCCACGCCCGAGACGCCCGACGCCCCCGCGGCGCCACCGGCCCCGCCGATCGCGTGCACCCTCGACCCCGACCAGCAGACGACGCTGGGCACGATCCTCGTCCAGCCGCCGGCGAAGCCGGGTGCCGAGCAAAAGGCCGCTCTCGGCGCCTCGGCCGCGCTGGAGGACGATCCGCCGCCGAACGAGTACACCGTGCCGCTCGGCCTCATCACCGTCATGACGAGGTCGACCGTCGCACGGCTGGGCGCGACCGTCGTCGCCGATCCCGCCATCCTGCTCAACGCGTTCTTCACGGTGAACATCGACACCGGCGAGTCCCGGGTCTCCGGGGCGGCGGTGTTCAAGCCGGCGACCACGACGTTCCTCGGCTTCGGGTTCGTGCCGGTGACCGCGACCGTCGAGTTCCTGCCCGTCGACTACCAGAACAGCAAGATGATCGAGGTCGGCGGCGGTCTGTTCACCGACGACGAGGGCTACACGAACCTGCGCACCGAGCTGAAGGTGATGGGCAGGCTGAGCAGCGCGAAGGTCAACGGCGTCCCGCTCGACGTCGGCCCCGACTGCGTGACGAAGGAGCCGGTGTCGCTCGAGATCACCGGTCGCTACGACCCGTTCACCACCGGCCACGTCCGGACCGATCCGGAGAAGGGCTTCTACCTGCCGCCCTTCCGCGATTGCGGTGCCGGCGGCCAGGACCTGACGCCGTTGCTCAGCGGCATGAGCACGGGCTGGGGCAACCAGGCCTTCATCGACACCTACAACCTGAACGGGTGCACCGAGCCCGACCACACCAATTGCCCGCCCGACACCCTCCCGCCCCCGCCGGGCACGGCCGGGGCGGCGGCGAACAAGGCGGTCGCGAAGCACCCGAACTGAGGCACACCTGGAGGGGCACGTGAACATCCGCCGTTTCCTGACGACGGCCGCCGCGACGGTCCTCGTCCTCACCGGAACCGCCGCCCCGGCGTGGGCGGACACGACGTTCAGCTCACCTCCCGGCGTGCTCTACAACTGCACGCTCCCGGGCGTCTCGCCCCAGCAGATGACCGCGGTGGAGGAGTTCACCGGCCCGGACGCCGTCGCGGCCGGCAGCACCTTCTCGATCACCGGCATCTCCGGGACGATCTACCTCGGCAGCACCGCGCGCAGCCTGCTGCGCGTCCTCGGCTACGACGGCGTCCGCGGCAGCGGGATGATCCCGGTGACCGCGACGAACGCCGCGCCGGTCTCGAGCACCGGCGCCGTCATCCCCGACCAGTACTGGCCCCCGCTCACCGGGCAGATCGAGTTCTACGGCGGCGCCCAGTCGTTCACGGCGGGCACCCCCGGCGCGGTCGTGTTCCGCATGGGCTCGCCGTTCTCCTTGGGCCTGCAGTTCCACCGGGCTCCCAGCAACACCTGGGTGACGTGGGTCATGACCTGCACCCTGAAGGTGACCAGCCCGGCGCAGAACACCGCGTTCACCCCGGACCTGCCGGTGACCTGACGGGCTCCCGCGGGTCCACTGAGGACTCCGCTGTCACGGCTGCTGCGACGTCCACTGTGGACGCGACCCGCCGGCGCGCGGCGACGGCAGCAGGTCGCTCACCGGGTACCGCAACGGCAGCGGGGCAGCACCCGCCCGGAGCGCCAGTTCCATCTCGAACCGCGCCGCCGGGTCGCGGAGGCTGTCGCCGAACGTCGCCTGCAGCTGGCGCATGCGGTAGCGGACCGTCTGGGGGTGCACGCCGAGGCGCTCGGCGATCTCGACCACGTTGCCCTGGCTGTCCAGCCACGCCCGCAGCGTCTCCAGGAGCCGCTCCTGCTGCTTGCCGGTCATGTCCGCCAGCGGCGCGAACAAGCGGTGCCGCAGCGTGCCGACCAGGCCCGTGTCCGAGTTGACCAGCAGGGTCGCCAGGTGCTCCTCCGCGCGCAGCACCGGGCGCGCCGCCAGGACGCCGCGCTCGGCCAGCTGCAGCGCGTTCCGGGCCCAGCGCAGGGAATCCGCGACCGAAGCCAGCGGGACGCACGGGCCGATCGCCAGGCGGCAGTCCGGCAGCGCCACCTGCAGCGCCGCCAGGCGGGCGCCGCTCAGCTCGCCCGGGACGACCAGTTTCGGGTCCGGCGTGTCGAGTTCGGCGAGGACGTCGGCGTCCAGTCCCGCGTGCCGGCGGGCCGGGGCGACACCGCCCGCGGGGCAGACCGCGACCGGCGTCGCGTCGGACGGGACCGGCCAGCCGATCAGCTGGGCCAGCTCGGCAATCGCTTTCGGGGAGGCGGGCGGCGTCTCGAGGATCAGGTGGAGCAGCTTGCGGCGCCAGGTGTCCAGCGCCCCCGCCGTGCGCGCCTTCGCCTCGAGGTAGCCGTCGAGCGCGACGGACGCGAGCTCGTCCATGAACGCCAGCATCGCGTCGGCCAGCTGGGACATCACCGCCGAGGAGAGGCCGCTGCGCCGCCCGACGCGCATGATGCGCCGCCACGACACCCGCGCGCCCACGCGGTAGGCCGACTGCAGCGTGTCGAGGCTGCGGCCTTCGCGCATTTCGTTCTGCCCCAGGCGGTGGTGCACCTCGTGGGACTGTTCCTTCGACACCGTCGGGTCGGCGATCTGCGCGACGAACAACGTGATCGCGTATTCCACGCCGGCCCGGATCGACTTGCCGTAGGGCCCGTCGAGCGGACGCGCGTACGCCGGGATGGTCGCGCGGATTTCTTCGACGATTTCAGCAGCCAGGCTCGCCAGTTCCGGCCGCAGGATGTCGGCCAGCTTGCGCGGGAGAGCGGCGGTGGGCGGCGGTGCAGCGTGATCGAATCCGCGCTCCACCGACATCGCAGCTCCTTCGCTCCGCCCCGGGACACCGGCCGCGAGCATCACACGGCCGGGTAACCGTGCCTGTTGCACGGATGACAACCGACACATCGAAAAACTAACGCCAAACGTGTCACACCCGTGAAGGAAAACCGATTTGTTGTCATCGCGGTGACAATTTTTCGCCACTTGGCTGCGATCGGCTGACAAGTGTCCCGCCGACTGCACGGTGCCGTGCGTACGAACGGACGAACCTCCAACGACCGGCCCGCGCTGCGGTTACGCCCCTATCTTGTATCATGTGGTTGATACAAGCCGAGGAGGAACCGCATGCCGTGGGACAACGTGCTCGCCGTCGCCCTGTTCACGGGCGTGCTCGGGCTGGCGATCCTGATCGTGCTCTGGCCGGGGCAGAAGCACGGTAAGCGCTTGCTGGAGCGGTGGGGCGTGGCCGAGCCCGACGCCGGGGAGGTCGACCTCGCCGTCCGCTACCTCAAGCGGCGCCGGCTCTGGTACCCGTGGCTGTTCCTGGCGATCCCGCCGCTGCTCGACGACACGACGACGGGCTCGATCCTGGCGACGCTGCTGCTGGGCGGCCTGATCGCCGAGCTGTTCGCGCAGCGCCCGTCCCGCGGCCCGCGCCGCGAGGCCGACCTGGCGCCACGGACGCTGCTCGGGGTCGTCCCGGCGTGGATATTGGTGCTGGGCGTGCTGGCGGCCGCGGGATCGCTGGTGCACCTGGGGCTGACGGCCCAGTGGAAACTGCTGGCGGTGGCCGCGGGCACGGCACTGGTCAGCGCGGCGATCACGCTGCTGGCGGTGCGCCGCCCGGCGGTGGGCGCGGCGCGGGCCGACCTGGCGCTGCGCCGCCGCAGCGCGCGCGTGGCGGTCGGCCTGGGCATCGGCGCGTGCACGGCGATCGGCTGGCCGGTGGGCGACTTCGGCTCGTTCCTGGCGGTCGTGGCCGGCTTGGCGGCGTTCCTGGCGGTGACGGCCCCGGCAAAACACCGGCCGGCGACGGCGTGAAGATCGTCGTAGACACCGAGAACGGCGTACCGCCCTGGCGGCAGGTCCACGACCAGCTGATCCGCGCGGCGACAACGGGGGCGCTGCCGGAGGGCACCAGGTTGCCGCCGATCCGCCAGCTGGCCCGGGACCTGGGCTTGGCATCGGGAACGGTGGCGAGGGCATACCGCGAGCTGGAGTCGGCGGGCTGGGTGACCACGGCCCGCGCCCGCGGCACGGTGGTGACGGTCCCCTCGGGCCGCCCCGACCGCGAGGCCCTGCTGACCGCGGCGGCCGCGGAGTTCGCGGCCCAGGCCCGGGATCTCGGCGCGGACGAGGAGGCCGCGGTGAAGGCTGTCCGGGCCGCTTGGCCACGCTGAGCCGCACTCCCCGGCATGGGCCGCCCCGCCGAGCCGCGCCCATGGGCACGGGCCGCCCAGCCACTGAGCCGCACCCCGGCGAGGCCCGCCTGGCCGCGCCGAAGCGCCTACCGGCGCGAGCCGCTTGCCTGCGAGCGCCGAACCGAACCGGCACCAGCCGCCCGGCCGCTGAGCCCCGCCCGCCGCCCCTCCCGGCCCAAGGCAGCCCGAGCACCGCCCCTCCCGGCCCGCGAAACCGCTCCCTACCCCCCGAGCAGCCGCCCGATCGCGGCGACCACCGGCTCCAGGACCTCCACCTCGCGCGGCGTCCCCACGCACTCCGTGATCCCCGCCCCGACCACCTCGAACCGGGCCAGGGCGTCGAGCTCCGACACCAGCCGCGAGATCGTCCAGCCGTCCGGCTCCGGGTAGTTCAGGCCCGCGAACTCGCGCGCGTCCAGCACGTCCAAGTCCACGTGCACGTACAGCTTCTCCACGCCCGTCAACGCGGCCACCGATCGCACCGCCAGACCCCGGCCGACCGCCGCCTCTTCCTCCGGGTCGAACGCGCGTGTCCCGGCGAGGGCCACCCGGCCCGGCTCCAGGGCCGGGTCCGCCGCGAACTCCGGGTCGCCCTCGCCGAGCAGCGACCGCAGCACCATGCCGTGGAACGCCCCCGAGGGTGACGTCGAAGCCGTGTTCAGGTCCGGGTGGGCGTCGAACCAGGCGACGCCCAGCCCGGGACCGTGGCGGAACCGCGCGACGCCGATCGGGACCAGCTCGACACCGCAGTCGCCGCCGATCGTCAGGACCGGGCCGCCCGGGGCCTCCAGGGCCGCCAGCTGGGCCGCCCGGTTCGGGCCGGTCAGCACCGCGCGGGAGAACACCCCACGGTCCACTTCGGACACCGCCCGGGTCTGCCGGACGTGGTGCACGGGCCGGCCGAGCACGTGCCCGGCCAGCTCCGCGAGGGCCACACAGCCGTCCGGCAGCTCCGCCGCGCGCGGCCCGGCCGCGCCCTGCCGTTGCGGTACCGCGTTGATCAGCATCCGCCGAGCGTATCGCCCGGCGCAACGCTCACTCGAGGACCAGCAGGAGGTCACCGCCTTCGACCTGCTGCACCGCGGTGATCGCCCGCCGGGCCACCTTGCCGCCGGCCGACGCCGTGATCGAAGCCTCCATCTTCATCGCCTCGATCGTCGCCACCGTCGCGCCGGCTTCGACCGTGTCGCCCTCGGCGACCTGCAGCGTCACCACGCCCGCGAACGGCGCCGCGATCTGCTTCGGGTTGCCCTTTTCGGCTTTCTCCGTCGCCGGGACGTCCGAGGCGATCGAGCGGTCGCGGATCTGGATCGGCCGCAGCTGGCCGTTCAGCGTCGACATCACCGTGCGGACGCCGCGCTCGTCGGCCTCGCCGATCGCTTCCAGCTCGATGAGCAGGCGCACGCCCGGCTCGAGGTCGACCGGGTACTCCTCGCCCGGCCGCAGCCCGTAGAAGAAGTCCTTGCTGGGCAGCACCGACGTGTCGCCGTAGGCCTCGCGGTGCGCCTCGAACTCCTTCGTCGGGCCGGGGAACAGCAGCCGGTTGAGCGTCCGGCGCGGTTCCGCGGCCAGCGCGGCACGGTCCTCTTCGGACAGTTCGACAACCGGCTTCGCGGCGGCCCGGCCCTCCAGGGCCTTGGTGCGGAACGGCTCCGGCCAGCCGCCCGGCGGGTCGCCGAGCTCGCCGCGCAGGAAGCCGATCACCGAGTCGGGGATGTCGAACTTGTTCGGCTCCGCCTCGAAGTCGGCCGGCGAGACCCCGGCGCCGACCAGGTGCAGCGCGAGGTCGCCGACGACCTTCGACGACGGCGTCACCTTCACCAGGTGGCCGAGGATCTTGTCCGCGGCGGCGTACATCGCCTCGATGTCCTCGAACCGGTCGCCCAGGCCGAGCGCGATGGCCTGGGTGCGCAGGTTCGACAGCTGCCCGCCCGGGATTTCGTGGTCGTAGACGCGCCCGGTGGGCGAGGCCAGCCCGGCCTCGAACGGCGCGTAGATCTTGCGCACGCTCTCCCAGTACGGCTCCAGGTCGCCGATCGCCCGCAGGTCCAGCCCGGTGGTGCGGGCCGAGTGGTCGGTGGCCGCCACGATCGAGGACAGCGACGGCTGCGACGTCGTGCCCGCCATCGACGAGACCGCGCCGTCGACGGCGTCCGCGCCCGCGTTGATCGCCGCGAGGTAGGTGGCCAGCTGGCCGCCCGCGGTGTCGTGGGTGTGGATGTGCACCGGCAGGTCGAACTCCTTGCGCAGCGCGGTGACCAGCTTGGTCGCCGCGGGCGCGCGCAGCAGCCCGGCCATGTCCTTGATCGCCAGGACGTGCGCCCCGGCGCCGACGATCTGCTCGGCCAGCTTGAGGTAGTAGTCGAGCGTGTAGAGCTTTTCGCCCGGGTCGGACAGGTCCGAGGTGTAGCAGAGCGCGACCTCGGCGACGGCGGTCCCGGTCTCGCGCACGGCTTCGATGGCCGGGCGCATCTGCTCGACGTCGTTGAGGGCGTCGAAGATCCGGAAGATGTCGATGCCGGTCTTCGTGGCCTCCTGGACGAAGGCCGTGGTCACCTCGGTCGGGTACGGCGTGTACCCGACGGTGTTGCGCCCCCGCAGCAGCATCTGGAGGCAGATGTTCGGCACGGCCTCGCGCAGCGCCGCGAGCCGCTCCCACGGGTCTTCGGCGAGGAACCGCAGCGCGACGTCGTAGGTCGCGCCGCCCCAGCACTCCAGCGACAACAGTTCGGGGAGCGTGTTCGCGACGACCGGCGCCACCGCGAGGAGGTCCTTCGACCGGACGCGGGTGGCGAGCAGCGACTGGTGCGCGTCGCGGAAGGTCGTGTCGGTGACGCCGATGTGCGGCGACTTCCGCAGCCATTCGGCGAACCCGGCCGGGCCCAGCTCGGCGAGCTTCTGCTTCGACCCGGGCGCGGGCTGGGCGTCCTTCGGGAGCTTCGGCAGCTTGATCGTGGCGTCCGGCGTCTTGGGGCGCTCGCCGTGCGGCTTGTTGACCGTCTGGTCGGCGAGGTAGGTCAGCAGCCGCGTGCCGCGGTCGGCGGACTGCCGCGCGGTGAGCAGCTGCGGGCGCTGTTCGATGAACGACGTCGTGACGCGGCCGGCGCGGAAGTCCGGGTCGTCGAGGACGGCCTGCAGGAACGGGATGTTCGTGGCGACCCCGCGGATCCGGAACTCGGCGACGGCGCGGCGCGCGCGGCCGACGGCGGTCTTGAAGTCGCGGCCGCGGCAGGTGAGCTTGACCAGCAGCGAGTCGAAGTGGGCGCTGATCTCGGTGCCGGAGAAGGCGGTGCCGCCGTCGAGCCGGATGCCGGAGCCGCCCGGCGAGCGGTAGGCGGAGATCATGCCGGTGTCCGGGCGGAAGCCGTTGGCCGGGTCCTCGGTGGTGATGCGGCACTGCAGGGCGGCGCCGCGCAGGTAGATCTTGTCCTGCGACAGCCCGAGGTCGGCGAGGGTCTCGCCGGAGGCGATCCGCAGCTGCGACTGCACGAGGTCGACGTCGGTGACCTCTTCGGTGACCGTGTGCTCGACCTGGATGCGCGGGTTCATCTCGATGAAGACGTGCTTGCCGTGCTTGTCGAGCAGGAACTCGACGGTGCCGGCGTTGCGGTAGCCGATCTGCCGGGCGAACTTGACGGCGTCGGCGCAGATGCGGTCCCGCAGCTCGGGGTCGAGGTTCGGGGCGGGGGCGAGCTCGACGACCTTCTGGTGGCGCCGCTGCACGGAGCAGTCGCGCTCGAAGAGGTGGATGACGTTGCCTTTGCCGTCGGCGAGGATCTGCACCTCGATGTGCCGCGGCTCGACGACGGCCTTCTCGAGGAAGACGGTCGGATCGCCGAAGGCGGACTCGGCCTCCCGCGCGGCGGCCTCGATGGACTCTCGCAGCAGGGCGGGGTCCTCGACCCGGCGCATGCCGCGCCCGCCACCGCCGGCGACGGCCTTGACGAAGACGGGGAAGCCGAGCTCGTCGGCCGCCGCGACCAGGGCGTCGACGTCGCTGGAGGGTTCGGACGAGCCGAGCACCGGAACGCCGGCCTCGCGCGCGGCCTTGACGGCGCGAGCTTTGTTACCGGTGAGTTCGAGAATCTCGGCGCTCGGGCCCACGAAGGTGATACCCGCTTCTTCGCACGCGCGCGCGAGATCGGGGTTCTCGGAGAGGAAGCCGTAGCCGGGGTAGACGGCATCGGCTTTCGCTTTCTTCGCGGCGGCGACGATCTCGTCGACCGAGAGGTAGGCGCGCACGGGGTGACCGGGTTCGCCGATCTCGTACGCCTCATCGGCCTTCAGGCGGTGCAGCGAGTTGCGGTCTTCGTGCGGAAACACGGCAACCGTGCCGGCACCGAGTTCGTAGCCGGCGCGGAACGCCCGGATCGCGATCTCCCCGCGGTTGGCCACCAGAACCTTGCGGAACATGCCCGGTCCTTCCCTCTTGGATCGGTAAGTCAACGCACGTTACCCGGTTCTTCCCGCTCTGCGGGAGTTCAGTCCCGGGTGATGGACATCATGCGGACCAGGGGGTTCGGTGGTCACCCCTGGTGGCAGTCCTCGACGAGGCCTCGGCGCACGGTGAGGCGGATGCGGTTCGGGTTGAGCTCCAGGGTGACCTTGGAGTGCTGGTCGAGGAGCTCCACCTGGAAGCCGTCACGCTCGCAGCGCGCCTTGGCGTCTTCGGTTTTCCGGCCTATGAGCTCGGTCAGGTCGAACGAGGGTTGCCGCCGTTCGAGCGGGAATCCGGGCATGGCGCACCTCCTCGGGGTTCAGCTTTCCGGAGCCGGGCCTTCGCCGCCAGACGGCGCGTAGCGCAATTGGTTGGCCGGGGCCACGCCGCTACGGCTTCCGCGGGCAGCGCTGGAACGGTCGGGCAGCACCGGAACCCTCGGGCAGCGCTGGAACCCTCGGGCAGCCCGCCCGCGAGCAGAGCCAGCCTCGGAGCCGGCCCCAGAGCGGGGCCCACCCTCCCGGGGGCCATCCCCGTGTCCATCCTATCGGGCCCGACGGACACAGAAGCCGCAAAAGCCGCAGGTCAGACATGCCGTCCACACCTCGGCCGCGTTGTGGACAACCCCGCACCGGGGCCAGCCGGCGGCGCCAATCTCGCGCCCAGCCAGCCAGCCAGCCGGGCGCGCCAACCCGGCACCCCAGCCCACCGGCACCTCGGTCGACCGGGCCGCCGACCCGCACCTCAGCCGGCCGGTGGCACGCGCCCTATGCCTCAGCGATCCGGAGCACAAACCCTGCGCCTCAGCCGGTCGAGGGCGCCAACCCCGCGACCTCAGCCCGACGGGGCGCCAACCCAGTAACCCGGCCGGTCTGGGCGCCAACCCTGCCCAGCCAGTCGGGCACACCCAGAGCCCCGCCAGCCGGGGCGCCAACCCGACACCTCAGCCAGCCGGCGTCTCGGCCGACCGGTCGGCGCCAACCCCGCCCCAGCCAGCGTCGGAGCCGACCCACACCTCAGCCGACGGAGCCGACCCCGCACCTCAGCCACCCGGCGGCGCGTACAGCAGCCGGTTGGCCGTCCCGTCCGGAACCCCCTTCAGCACGTCCGGTGTCGCCGCGCGGACCAGCGCCTCGTTCACCTGTGCCGGCGTCTCCTCCGGGTGCTGGGCCCGGTACACCGCCGCCACCCCGGCCGCGAAGGCCGCCGCCATCGAGGTGCCCGATTCCGGCCCGGCGCTCGTTCCGCCCGCGATCGGGGACGGGATGTCGCTGCCCGGGGCGTACAGGTCGACGTCCTGGCCCGAGTTCGAGGTCTTGTCCGGGCGGTCCTGGGCGTCGGCGGCCGCCACCGTCAGGGCCTCCGGCACCCGGCCCGGCGAGAAGCCGCTCGCGTCGGCCGTCTCGCTGCCCGCCGGCACCGCGATGGGGACCACCGTCGCCAGGCGCTTGACCGCCGCGTCGAGCTGGTCGTTCGGCACGCCGCCGATGCCCAGGACCGCGACCGCCGGCTGCTGGGCGTTCTGCGCGACCCAGTCGATGCCCGCGATGATCTGGTCGGTCGCGCCGCCGCCGCCGGAGTCCAGCACCCGCACCGGCACGATTTGCGCGCCCTTCGCGACGCCGTAGTCCTTGCCCGCGGCGACGCCGGCGAGGCGCGTGCCGTGGCCGTTGAGGTCGGACGTGTCGGACCCACCCTTGAGGAAGTCCCGCCCGGGCGCGACACGGCCCTGGAAGTCCGGGTGCTTCGCGTCGACGCCGCTGTCGATCACGTAGATCGTGACGCCCGAGGCGTCGCTCGCGTAGTGGTAGGCGTGGTCGAGGCCGGTCCGCTGGTCGATCCGGTCGAGGCCCCAGCTGGGCGGATCGGGCTGCACCCCGCCCGTCGAGACCTGCCCGGCGAGCACGGCCACCGCCGCGAGAAGCATCCTCATGATCGTCGTGGTACCCCGGTGGGGGCCGGAGGACAACTCAGGCCTGTCGCCCGTTCGGCTGATTCCGCCGCGCGAGGACGGCGGTGTCGACGGCCAGCAGCACGAGCGCCCACACGGCGATCACCTGGCCCGCGTAGGTCAGCGAGGAGTAGTCCACCAGCACGGCGAAGGTCGGCCCGAGGATCCCGGCCAGGCCGGCGACGCCCGACGCCAGCACCAGGCAGCCGACCGGACGCGGGCTCAGCACCACGGCGACGACGGGAACGAGGACGGCCAGCAGGGCGCCGAGCACGTAGTAGGCGGCGTTGCGGCCGGCGCTGTCGGCGTCGTAGATGGACAGTTCGACGAGCTGGGCGATCCACCCGGCGCCGAGCAGCACGCCGAGCCCGATCGCCGCCCAGGCCGCCCACCCGCGCACCGGCCCCAGCGCGACGGCGCGGTTCCGGCGCAGCGCCACCAGCGCGCAGGCCCCGGCGAGCACCCACGCGACGTGCGCGAGGAGGACGAAGGTGAAGCCGGCGTTCAGCCCGGTGCCCGACGAGTCGGAGGCGACGAACCCGACCAGGGTGATCCCGGTGTCCGGCGAACCGGCGGCGGTGGCCGCGGACAGGGTGACGCTCTCGCCGACGAACCGCGCCAGCCCGAAAAGCGCGGCGAGCCCGACGCCGGTGAGGAGGGCGGGGCCGGTCCGCGCTCGTGTCCGAGGGGCGAGGGTGAGCAGCCCGGCGAGCAGGGCACAGGCGGCCACGAGCCACACGTAGTACTCCATGCCGGGGCGGTATTCGGCGAGGGTGTAGCTGTCCCAGCGGTACTTGAGCGGCAACCCGACCACGGCGAACACCGCGCCGGCGACGGCCGCCACCCCGGCGAACCCGCCGACGGGATCCACGGCCCCCGGCTGGCTGGGTGGCTCGGCAGCCGCGGCTTGGGTGGCTGGCGGTTCGGAGGGTTGCGGGGGCTCGGCCTTCCCGGCCACCGGCGCAGGCGCGGCTCCTTCGGCCGCCACCGGCGCGGCCACGGCGCCCGGCGCGGTGGCGGACGGTTCGGAAGCTTGCGGCGGCTCGGCCTTCCCGGCCACCGGCGCAGGCACGGCTTCCCCGGCCGCGGGCGCGGGCCCGGGGTGGGCGCCCGCGGCGGTGGCGGGCGGTTCGGAGCCTTGCGGCGGCTCGGCCTTCCCGGCCACCGGCGCAGGCACGGCTCCCGCCGCGACCACCGGCGCGGCCGCGGGGCGAGTGCCCCTCGCGG
>NZ_JBSGJD010000089.1:0-32681 GCF_053605405.1 Amycolatopsis sp. NPDC003861 | reverse complement strand
GTCTCGGGTACCGATGCCGCGTCGGCACGCTCAGCGCTTGTGCCGTGGGTGCCCCACACCTGCGACGCCGCCTGTTCGGCGTGGCCCACGCCCACAGCCTCCGATGCCACCGGCGGCCCGGGAACCTCCGGCCGCAGCGGCGGGCTGAACCTGCGGACGGCTCTCGGTGGGCCGTCGAACCCGACGTGGGTCGAGTGGCTTATGGGGTTCCCCGAGGGGTGGACCGACGTCGCGCCCTCGGCAACGCCGTCGTCCCCGACGCCGCCGAACGCCTCGGACGACTGATCCTCGCCACCCACCACGCCGCCACCGCGGTGGCCGCGGCTTGACCGACCACAGGTAGGGAGATCCACTGATGACCACCGTGGACAGCACCGTGTCGGCGATCGACTCCGCCATCGGCGAACCGGCCCGCGAGGGCACCTGCTGCCAGTGCGGACGCCCGCTCGCTGACTCGCCGTCGGAGGACTTCTGCACCGAGAACTGCCAGACGATCTGGCGCGCCGAGCACACCACCGTCCTGCCCGGACACGAAGTGCTGGACCGGGTAACCGCATTCGTCTCGCGGTACAACGCGTTCCCGTCCAAGCACTGCGCGCCCATGCTCGCGCTCTGGTACGCCCACACCCACGCCGCGGACCACTTCTACGTCACGCCGCGGCTGATCCTGTCCAGCGTGGAGCCGGGCAGTGGGAAGACGCGTGTGCTGGAAGTCGCTCAGTACCTGGTCCGGGCACCGGAGATGACCATCTCCGCCACCACGGCCGCGCTGTTCCGGATGGTCAACGAAGGACCGATCACCATCCTGTTCGACGAAGTGGACACGATCTTCAACCCGAAGAACGGCGGCAACACCGAGGACCTGCGCGGCCTGCTCAACGCCGGGTACAAGCGCTCCGCCACCATCGCCCGCTGCGTCGGCGACGCCAAGGCCATGAAGGTCCAGCGGTTCCCCGTCTACGCCCCGGCCGCGCTCGCCGGCATCGCCGGAAACATGCCCGACACCATCACCACCCGAGCCATCACCGTCCACATGCAACGGCGCCGCGAAGACGAAGAAGTCGCCGAGTTCTGGGAGGAGGAAGTAGAGGCCGAAGCCGCGCCGCTGCGCGAACAGCTCGCGGCGTGGGTGGCCACCGTCACCGACAAGGTGGCCAAGGGCCGACCGACCATGCCCGAGGGTGTGCGGGACCGGTCGGCGGAGATCTGGCGGCCGTTGATCGCCATCGCTGACGCCGCAGGCGGAGACTGGCCGGGAGTGGCCCGGGCAGCCTGCACCCACTTCGTCGCCGTCGCCGCGGCCGACCGCAACGGCGGCGGACTGCGCATCAGGCTGCTGTCGGACCTGCGGGACCTGTTCACCGCCCGGGGTGTCGACGAGCTACCGACCGCGGAGATCATCGACGCACTGTGTGAGCTGGACGAAGCACCCTGGGCCGACCTGAGCGGCAAGCCGCTCGACTCCCGCCGGCTGGCCAAGGAACTCAAGCCCTACGGCGTCACCTCGAAGAACATCCGCCAACCCGGCGGTGCCATCCCCAAGGGCTACGCCGTGTCCGGGCCGGGCGGACTCGCCGACGCGTGGAGCCGCTACCTGCCTGCAAGCGCTACGTCCGCTACAGCCGCTACACCGCAGTTCAGGGGCGTAGCGGATACGCAGGGCGTAGCGGACGCATCCGCTACAGCCGCTACCTCACCCGGAGCCCGTAGCGGATAGAGCCGCTACACCCGCCGTATCCGCTACGCCCCTGACCAGGCATGTAGCGCTTGTAGCGGACGTAGCGGACCAGTCCAGCCATCCCCGTAGCGCTTCCGAGCGCTACGCACCCAACGGAGGAGCCCATGCGCATCACCGCCACCCGCACCGCCACCCGAAGGGCTCACACCACCGATGGCTACCGCCAACGAACTCACCCAGCTCGCCGTCACCCTCGCGAAGCTCGCCGAATCCCTCGCCACGCGTGAAGCCGAACCACCACCCGCTCCCGTCCGGCAGATGCCCGAACGCGTCCTGCTGACTGTCGAGGAGGCCGCGGAGCGGCTCGGGATCGGCCGAACTCTGGCCTTCCGTCTGGTCAAAACCGGCGAGCTCGAATCCGTCCAGATCAGTCGCCTTCGCCGCGTCCCGGCGTCCGCCGTTCGCGAGTTCGCAGAACGGCTCGTGATGGACGCCGCCCACAACCCAGCCGCCTGACCGAAGGGAACCAACATGCCGCGACGCAATCGCCCGGAAGGCACCCGCGCTCCCAACGGAGCCAGCAGTATCTACCTCGGCAAAGACGGCTACTGGCACGGTCGCGTAACCGTCGGCGTGAAAGACAACGGCAAGCCCGACCGCCGGCACGTCCAAGCGAAGACGGAAGCGGAGGTGACGAAGAAGGTTCGGGAACTGGAACGCGCTCGGGACACCGGGGCGCTGGAGAAGGCCGGCCCGGCCTGGACAGTCGAACGGTGGTTGCTGCACTGGTTCGAAACCATCGCTCTGCCTTCGGTCCGCTACAAGACACAGACCTACTATCGGACAGCAATCAGCAAATACCTGGTCCCTGGGATCGGCGCCCACAAGCTCAAGAGGCTTGAGTCGGAGCACATTGAGAAGTTGTACGCCCGCCTGCGGAAGGAAGGCGCCAAGTCGGCCACCCTGCAACAGGTTCACATCACGCTGCGCGCTGCGCTGAACGAGGCAGATCGGCGAGACCGCCTCAGCAAGAACCCCATCAGCGCCGTCAGGTCCCCGAAGATCGAAGAAACCGAAATCGACCCGCTCACCGTCGCCGACGCGAAGGCGATCTTCGCGTCAACGCGGACCCTGCGAAACGGCGCGCGTTGGGCCGTCGCGCTCGCGCTTGGCCTGCGGCAGGGAGAAGCCCTCGGCTTGAAGTGGACCGATCTCCAGGTCGAGTGGCACCACGGATGCGGGGAGCCGCGCTGCGCCGCGCGCACGGCGCAAGACTGCCCGAGCGCGCACGTCACCGGGCTGCTGGTCGTCCGCCGGGCCCTTCAGCGCCAGACCTGGCAGCACGGTTGCGGCGAACGTCCCTGCGGCCGCAAGCGCGGCGCTGATTGCCCCCAGCGGCACGGCGGCGGGTTGGTGGTGGTCGAGCCGAAGTCCCGCGCCGGCCGACGGGTGGTCAGCGTCCCGCCCCCGCTCGTCCTCGCCCTACTCGCGCACAAGGAGCAGCAGGAGACCGAACGGCGGATCGCGGCCGACTTGTGGCACGACGGGCAGTGGGTCTTTGCCCAGCCCACCGGCAAGCCCACCGACCCGCGGGCGGACTACGGCGAGTGGAAGGCCGTCCTCAAGGCCGCCGGCGTCCGGGAAGCGCGCCTGCACGACGCGCGCCACACCGCGGCGACGTTCCTGCTCGTGCTCGGGATCGGCGAGCGAGCGGTCATGGACGTCATGGGCTGGTCCAAGATCACGATGGCTCAGCGCTATCAGCACGTGCCCGACGAAGTCCGGCGCGGCATCGCCACGCAGCTCGGTGGGCTGCTCTGGCAGGCACCGGGAGACGACGACGGAGAGCCGCCGGCGGCCGCGCTCGTACCCGCGTAGAACGCCGAATGAGACGAGAACTGAGACGGAAGGCGACCAGGGAGTTTCCGAAGAAAGGAGACTCCCTGGTCAGAGGGGAGCCGGCAAGGGGGCTCGAACCCCTGACCTTCTGTTTACAAGACAGATGCTCTACCAGCTGAGCTATACCGGCCTGGCGCCGAGACGCCGCAGCCAGTGTACCGAGCCCTCTCCGGTGATCGATTCGCGGAGCGGGATCCGCAGGTCCAGGCCACTATGGAGGGACGTGGTGGACGCCACTCCATGATCCGTGCAACGGTCGGCGGGTGGCCGTCGATGGTCTTCGGGGAACGAGCGAGGAGGTGGATGGATCATGAAGATCAACGAGCGCACCAACGGGGGCCGGGCGACCAGATGGCCGCTGCTGGAACCCCCCGCTCAGCGCCCCCGGGTCCACCGCCCCACCCTCCTCAAGCGGCGGCCGTGGCACGTCCTCGAAGCGCCCACCGGGGAGTTCCCCGCCGTCGATGCCGATGAGGCCATGGGGCCGCAGCTGCCCGACGAGGCCACCGTCAACTTCGTGCTCGACCTGAGCCTGCGCATCGGCGAGGTCCAGATGGCCAGCGGGGCCGGCGCCTCGGACGTCACCGCGACCATCATCGCCATCGCCGGCGCGCTCGGGCTGCCGCACTGCGAGGTCGACGTCATCTTCACGTCGATCACCGTGACCTGCCACCGCGGCACCGACCTGACGCCCATCACCGCTCTGCGCGTCGTGCGCAGCCGCAGCCTCGACTACACCCGGCTGACCGAGACCGAGAAGCTCGTCCGCAAGATCGTCCGCGGGCACATGGGCGCCGAGCAGGCGCAGACCGAGCTGGAGCGGATCACCTCGGCGCCGCACCCGTACCCGCGCTGGGTCGCGACGCTGTCCTGGGGCGGGGTCGCCGCGTTCGTCACCATCCTGCTCGGCGGCGGGTTCGACATCGCGCTCGTCGCGTTCGTCATCAGCGGCGTCATCGACCGGGTCGGCCGGGTGGTGAACCGGTACGGGCTGCCCTTCTTCTTCCAGCAGGTGGTCGGCGGCCTGGTCGCCACGCTCTCGGCCATGCTCATCGTCAGCAGCAACGTCCTGACCACGGACAAACCGACGCTGGTCGTCGCGGCCGCGGTCACCGTGCTGCTGTCCGGGCTGTCCACCGTCTCGGCCGTCCAGGACGCCATCACCGGCTACAACGTCACCGCCGCCGGCCGCACCATGGAGACCGCGCTGATGTCGGCGGGCCTGATCGCCGGGGTCGTGCTCGCCCTGCGGATCGCCGTCATGCTCGGCCTGCCGCGCACCCCGCTGCCCGAGGTGACCGGCTCGACGCCGCAGCAGCTGCCGCTCGTCGTGCTCGGCGGGGCCGGCGCCTCCGCCTGCTTCGCGCTCGCGAGCTACTCGAAGATGCGCGCCATGCTGGTCGCGGCGGCCGCGGGCGGCATCGGCGCCGCCGTCTACGGCTCGCTCATGCTGGCCAAGCTGGACGGCGTGAGCTCGTCCGCGGTGGCCGCGACGCTGGTCGGGTTCTGCGGCGGCGTGCTCGCGCGGCGGCTCGGCGTTACTCCACTGGTGGTCGCCGTGTCCGGGATCACTCCCCTGCTTCCCGGCCTCTCGACCTACCGTGGTCTATACCAAATCGGGGTGGAGCCGAGCGGCAACATCTCGACGCTCATGACGGCCGTCGCAATCGGGCTTGCCCTGGCAGCGGGCGTGGTACTCGGGGAATGGCTCGCCCAGCCGGTGCGCACCGGCCTGGGCAGGCTGGAGCGCCGGTTCGCCGGACCACGCATGGCTGGTCCGCTCGAGCCGACGGAACGGAGCTTGGAGTAACACCGCGGTCACCGAATGTTCATCGCTCACGCGATAGGGTTTCACTCTGGGGCCGCGACCCAGACGCGAGGAGCAGGCGACGTGAGTGACCAGAAGGAGAACGCGAACCAGGCCGATTTCGTCGTGGTGGCGAACCGGCTACCGGTGGACCTCGAACGCACCGCCGAGGGCGAGCGCCGGTGGACGGCCAGCCCGGGCGGGCTGGTGTCGGCGCTGGAGCCGTTCCTGCGGTCGAGGAAGGGCGCCTGGGTGGGCTGGCCCGGCGTCCCCGACGTCGACGTCGACGAGTTCGACGACGACGGCCTGGTGCTGCACCCGGTTTCGTTGAGCGCCGACGAAGTCCGCGACTACTACGAAGGTTTCTCCAACGCGACGCTCTGGCCGCTCTACCACGACGTCGTCGAGCGCCCGGTGTTCGACCGCGCGTGGTGGAACAGCTACGTCAAGGTGAACCGCCGGTTCGCCCAGGCCAGCGCCGAGGTCGCCGCTCCGGGCGCGACCGTGTGGATCCAGGACTACCAGCTCCAGCTGGTGCCGGCGATGCTGCGCGAGCTGAGACCGGACCTGCGCATCGGCTTCTTCCTGCACATCCCGTTCCCGCCGGTCGAGCTGTTCATGCAGATGCCGTGGCGCGCCGCGATCATCCGCGGCCTCACTGGCGCCGACCTGGTCGGCTTCCACCGCCCCGGCGGCGCGCAGAACTTCCTCTGGCTGTGCCGCCAGCTGATCGGCCTCGAGTCGACGCGCGGCGCGGTCGGCGTCCGGTCGCGGCCGGGCACCATGCAGGTCGGCGACCGGACCGTGCGGGTCGGTGCCTTCCCCATCTCCATCGACGCCGCGGGCCTCGACAGCCTCGCCCGCACCAAGGGCGTCCAGGAGCGGGCCGCCCAGCTGCGGCGCGACCTCGGCAACCCCAAGACGGTCCTGCTCGGCGTGGACCGGCTCGACTACACCAAGGGCATCGACCTGCGGCTGCAGGCGCTGCACGAGCTCCTGCACGAGGGCCGGCTGCAGCCGGACGACGTCACGTTCGTCCAGCTCGCCACCCCGAGCCGCGAGCGCGTCGAGCACTACCAGCGGATGCGCGGCGAGATCGAGCAGATGGTCGGCCGGATCAACGGCGAGTTCGCCCGCGTCGGCCACCCGGTCGTGCACTACCTGCACCAGTCCGTGGACCGCACCGAGCTGGCCGGGTTCTTCTCCGCTGCCGATGTCATGGTGGTGACCCCGCTGCGCGACGGCATGAACCTGGTGTGCAAGGAGTACGTCGCCGCGCGGCACGATCTGGGCGGAGCGCTGGTGCTTTCCGAGTTCGCGGGCGCGGCCGCCGAGCTCTCTAGCGCATTCCTCGTGAACCCTCACGACCTGGACGGGGTGAAGGACGCACTAGTGGCTGCCATTACCCTCGACCCGGCAGAGGGCCGTCGCCGGATGCGCGCCATGCGTCGCCAGGTCCTCACGCACGATGTCGATCGTTGGGCGCGCTCGTTCTTGCAGGCGTTGGGTGCCGAGGGGGTCGACTAACCCGAACGACCACGCACGAGCTCCTGAGGAGGAGTGTTGACTGCCGAGGCCCTGCCCGCCGAGCTGCGGCGCGCGATCGTCCAGATCGCTCGCACGCCGCGTCTGCTGGTCGCTTGCGACTACGACGGCACGCTGGCACCCATCACCCTCAACCCCGACGAGGCACGCCCGCTGCCCGAGTCCGTCGGGGCCCTCAGATCGCTCGCCGGTCTGCACGAGACCACCACGGCGGTCATCTCCGGCCGTGCGCTGCGCGACCTGGCCACGCTCTCGCGGCTGCCCTCCGAGGTGAACCTCGTCGGCAGCCACGGCTCCGAGTTCGACATCGGCTTCATCCACGCCCTCGACGAGAAGGCGCGCGGGCTGCACCGGCGGCTGGAGTCCGAGCTCGAGCAGCTCGTGCTGGACGTCCCGGGCGTGTCGCTGGAGGTCAAGCCGGCCAGCATCGCGGTGCACGTCCGCCGGGCCGAGCACGAGGCCGGCCGTCGCGTGCTCGCCGCCGTCCACTCCGGACCATCCACCTGGGAAGGCGTCTCGACCACCGACGGCAAGGAAGTGGTCGAGCTGGCGGTCGTCCAAACGGACAAAGGCCACGCACTGGACATCCTGCGCCACCAGGTCGGCGCCACGGCGGCGATCTTCCTCGGCGACGACGTCACCGACGAGAAGGCCTTCGCCCGGCTGTCCGGTCCCGACCTGGGCATCAAGGTCGGCGACGGCGAGACGCTCGCCGGGTTCCGCGTGCCCGACACCGTGGACGTGGCGCTGGTGCTCGGCTTCCTCCTCGAGGAACGCCGGAACTGGCTGTACGGCGAGTCGGCCCCGCCGATCGAGCGGCTGTCGATGCTGGCCAACGAGCGCTCGGTCGCGCTGCTGACGCCGGACGCGAAGCTGACCTGGCTGTGCCACCCCGGCCCGGACGCGCCCGCGGTGTTCGCCGACCTGCTCGGCGGCGAGGGGGCCGGCCACTTCTCCATCAAGCCGCACCGCAACGGCCTCCCGCTCGGCCAGCGCTACCTGCCGAACACGATGACGGTCGAAACGCGCTGGTCGCGCCTGCTCGTCACCGACTACCTCGAGCCGGAAAGCGCCCCGCACCGGACGGACCTGGTCCGGGTGATCTCGGGCGAGGCGGCGGCGAGCGTCAAGTTCGCGCCGCGGCCCGAGTTCGGCGGCGTGCCGGTGAAGCTCGAGGTCACCGAAGGCGGTGTCCGGGTGCTCGGCACGTCGGAGCCGTTCGTGCTGTACTCGCCGGGCGTCGAGTGGACCATCACCTCCGACGGCCTGCACGACACCGCGTCCGCGCTGGTGCAGCCGACGCCGACCCAGCCGGTCGTGCTGGAGCTGCGCTGCGGCACCACCGACCTCGGCCCGCACGAACTGTCCGAAGTGGAACGCCGGGACCGCGCGGGCCGCTACTGGAGCGAGTGGACGTCGAAGCTGCAGCTGCCGAAGGTGCAGACCGACCTGGTACTGCGCTCGGCGCTGACGCTGCGCGGCCTGGTCAACACCGACACCGGCGGCGTGCTGGCGGCGGCGACGTCGTCGCTGCCGGAGGAGATCGGCGGCGTCCGCAACTGGGACTACCGCTACTGCTGGATCCGCGACGCCGCGATGACCGTGCGGGAGCTCGTGCACCTGGGCTCGATCGAGGAGGCCGAGGGCTACCTGCGCTGGCTGCACGGCGTGCTCGCCACGCTGGCCGGCCCGGAGCGCCTGCACCCGCTGTACACCCTCGCCGGCAGCGTCATCGGCGCCGAAGCGGTCATCGAATCGCTGCCCGGTTACGCCGGTTCGCGCCCGGTTCGCGTCGGCAACCTGGCGAACCACCAGGTCCAGCTGGACGTCTTCGGCCCGGTCGTCGAGCTCGTCCGGACGCTCGCGGAGGCGCGCCACGAGCTGCGCGACGAGGACTGGCAGATGGTCCGCGCGATGGCGGAAGCCGTGACGCGGCGCTGGAACGAGCCCGACCACGGGATCTGGGAGGAGCGGCACGTGCCGCGCCACCGGGTCTACTCCCGGGTCATGTGCTGGGTGACCATCGACCGCGCGATCGCGCTGGGCGAGCAGTACGGCCGGGAGATCCCGGGCAACTGGCACGGCCTGCGCGAGGAGATCAAGGCGGACGTCCTCACCCACGGCTGGAACGACGAGGTCCAGGCGTTCACCACGGCCTACGACGGCACGGACCTGGACGCGGCCTCGCTGTTCGTCGGCCTCACCGGCCTGATCGACCCGGCCGACGAGCGCTTCCAGCAGACGGTGACCGCGATCGAGGCGGAGCTGCGCAGTGGGTCCACTGTGTACCGTTACCGCCGCGACGACGGCCTCCCCGGCGGCGAGGGCGGCTTCCACATCTGCGCGGCGTGGCTGATCGAGGCGTACCTGCTCACCGGGCGGCGCACCGAGGCCCAGGAGCTGTTCGACCAGATCGTCGCGGCGGCGGGCCCGACCGGCCTGCTGCCGGAGCAGTACGACCCGATCGCGGAACGGTCCCTCGGCAATCATCCGCAGGCCTATTCCCACATCGGGCTCATCCGCTGCGCCAACTTGCTGGCGGCCAGTTAGCCCTTTCGGTCCGAAAGTCCGTGAAGGCCACGTCGAGGGACAGTTAGTCCCTTACTGTGGCCTTCACGGCTTTCGGAGGTGAGACGGGTGCAGGGGACCTTCGGCCAGGTCGAGTTCGTGCCGTTGCCCCCGCGGTTCGCCGAGCGGGTGCGCTGGGGTTCGGTGGTCGTCGGCTGCTCGATGATCGCCGGGATGGCGCTCCTGTTCGGCCTCACGACGTTCCTCCAGGGCATCGTCCACGGCCACGCGTTCCCGGACACCCTCCTCGGCAAGGCCGCGGCGGTGCTGCCCCCGCTGGGCGTGCTGGCGATCGCGGTCCTGGTCCTGACGTGCCGCCGCTGCCTCCGCGGCGACTACCTGGTGGTGGCCAGCGCCACGGCGACCCGCAGCGCCCTGCGGCTCACGTACGTGCTGACGCTGGTGCTGATCTTCGGCTCGTTCGCGGTCCCGATCGTGTTCCGGGTGTGGCGCGACACGGCGGAGCTGCAGGCGCCCGATCTGCTGACGACGTTCTCGACGCTCGCCTTCGCCACGATGGGCTTCCTGGCGGGGACGTTGTACGTGCGGCCGTCCGTGCAGACGCTCAGGAAGTACAGCGACCACCCGATCTGGTGAGCGACGTTCGTCCTCTGTAGACACTCGATGCCGATCCACGACCCGGGCACCCGCCTGCTCCGGCTTGCAAAGATTTCTTTGCACAATTTTCTCTGCACAGCTACAGTGGGGCCATGACCAGCGCTCCACCACCGGAACACCTCGATCCGGACGCCCTCAAAGCCGTCACGCACCCGCTGCGCCGCCGGATCCTCGGCGTGCTCTCCACGGGGCCGGCGACGGCCACGAAGCTCGCCCGAGCCCTGGGTGAAAACACCGGCGCGACCAGCTACCACCTGCGAGAGCTGGCCCGGTTCGGCTTCGTCGAAGACGTCCCGGAGCTCGCGCGGGGCAAGGAACGGTGGTGGCGGACGCGGCCGCGGGACATCCGGTGGCCGCGCCGCAGTGAGCAGAGCGCCGAATCCCGGATGCTGTTCGACGACATGCAGCGGCAGGGGTTCGAGGACGACCTCGAAAAGCTCAACCGGTTCGCGGAAACGCGCGAGGAGCTGCCCGGCGACTGGCCGGACGCACTGCTCTACGCGCGCGGCGGTACCTGGCTCACCACGGAAGAGCTCAAGCAGTTCTGGGACGACTACATGGAGCTGTTCCGCCGGTACTGGCGAAGCGAGGACGACCGGTCACCGGAAGCGCGGCGCGTGCTCGTGCGCTGGCTCGCGTTCCCGGATCCAGGGGAATGACATGACACCAGGGGGTTTTCCATGCGAAAGGCAGTTCTACTGGCCGGGGTGATCCTGGCGGTCACGGCGCTCGCGCCACCGGCGTCGGCCGCGGACGTGACCAACGACGACGTCACCTTCACCAACGGCGGGGTGACCTTGCACGGCACGGTCGTCGCGCCGCCCGGCGGCACGAAGCTGCCGGGCCTGGTGATGGTCCACGGCTCGGGGGAACACCGCCGGGACGACTACCGCGATCAGGCCGAATCCTTTGCACGGCAAGGCATCGCCACCCTCATCTACGACAAGCGCACCGAAGGCTATTCGCAGTTCGAAAGGTCGTACTCGACCCTCGCGGATGACGCGCTCGCCGCTGTTTCGGTACTGCGCAAGCGATCCGACGTCGATCCGGCGCGGGTCGGCGTCTGGGGGCTGAGCGAAGGCGGCTGGGTGGCGCCACTGGCGGCTGCGCGTTCTTCGGACGTCGCTTTCGTCGTGACGCTCGGCGCGAACGGCGTCGAGCCGTCGCGGCAACAGTCGTGGGCGGTCGAGAACCAGTTGCGGCGGCTGGGAATGACCGGCTCGCTCGTGCGGATGGCGTCGTCGACGATGCTGCGCCAGCTCTCCGGCGGCGGGGTGTTCCCGGAGGCGCACTACGACCCGGTGCCGGTGCTGAAGAGCCTGCGCCAGCCGGTGCTCGGCGTGTGGGGCGCGAAGGACATCCTGACGCCGCCGGCGGAAGCGGTCCGGATCTTCCGGGAATCGGTGGCGCACCACACGTTGCGGGTGTTCCCGGACGCGCAGCACCAGCTGCGCCGGACCACCGACGGCTTCGACAAGCTGCCCGGGTACGCGCCGGGCTACCTCGAACTCGTGGGCAGCTGGGTGAAGAACCCGCCGAGCGCGTCGACGGCCGACGCACCGCCGGCGCAGGATCGGCCGAGCACCGCCGTCACCCCGCTCGCCTGGTACGAGTCGACGTGGCTGCAGCTCGCCGTGCTGGCGTTCCTGCTGGTGGCGTTCGCCTGGTACCCGCTGGTCCGGCGCGGGGCCGCCGCACGGCCGGCCCGCTGGCTGTCGGCGACCGGACTGCTCGCCGTGCTCGGGTTCCTGGTCGTCGACGTGCTGATCCAGCTGTCGATGGGCAAGGGCCTGGGTCCGGTCGTCGCCGGCCGTCCGCTGCCGTGGCTGGCCCTGCAGCTCCTGTCGCTGGGTGCGGTGGCCGCCACCATCGGCACGGCGGTGGCGTGGTGGCGGAACCGCGGTTTCCGGCTCGGCCTTCTGCTGGCCGGCGGCGTGGTGTTCGTCCCGTGGGCGATCTACTGGGGCCTGCTGGGCGTCTAGGCGGAGTAGCCCTTCGGCGGGATCAGCGTCGCGAGCTGGTTGAAGGTCAGCCAGTAGATCTGGTTCCCGCCGAAGTTCGCCGGGTCGGCGATCTTCACGGTCATGTCGGAGCTGTCGTACCCGATGACCGTGAAGTAGTGGTAAATCGTGTAGTTCGGGTAGCCCGGCGGGTGGTTGTTCGCGGGCGCGACGATGTTGGCGACGATCGGGTAGCCGTTGTTGATGTCCAGCACGATGTCCCGCCAGAGCAGGTCCCGCTGGGCCTGGGTGGGTGGGTCGTTCGGCATTTCCTTGGTCTCGTACCAGGAGGTGCCGAGGTCCCGGTTCAGGACGCCGGTGACCTGGCCGATCCAGTCGGTGCCGTTGGTGGTGGTACCGAGCTGCGCGGCGAGGGTGCCCTGGCTCGGCAGGTTCGACGTCCGTGCGGACAGGGCGATCCGCGTGGCGGCCGGCCCGCACCAATAGCCGGTTTCCTGGACCTGGTATTGGATGTCGAGGACGGCTTCGGTGGTGGCCTCGGCCGCGGCGGGCAGGGCGACGAGCCCCATCGCGGCCACGAGCGTGACGAAGCCCAGGCGGAATCTGCGCATGACGGTCCTTCCCCAGTTGTGACGCCGGTTGGCCAGCGCCTCACCTGAGGATGATCTCGGCAAGATCCGACGTTGTCCCTCACCTGGCCCTGGATGGATCACGACGAAAGTAGGCTCGGCCGTGAACGCTCGCGAACGCTGCGGGCAACTGGGGGCATGCAGGTGATCCACGAGGGCTCGGAGCTCTGGGGGCACGACCGTCCGGACCTGGGCGGACCCGAGCCCGGGCCGGCGTTCGGGCGGCTCTTCGACGCCCACGCCGCGCAGCTGCGGCGGTACCTGGCCCGCCGCGTCGGGGCCGAACCGGCGAACGACCTCGTCGCCGAGACCTTCCTCGTCGCGCTGCGGCGGCGGGAGTCCTACCGGCCCGAGCTGGGCACCGCCCGGTCGTGGCTCTACGGCATCGCCACCAACCTGCTGCGCCACCACGTGCGGTCCGAACTGCGCGGGCTGCAGGCCACCGCGCGGCTCGCGAGGACCGGCGAAGCGACTCACGCGGGCCACGACGGCCGCGTCGCCGAGCAGGTCGACGCCCAGGTGCGGGCCGCGCAGCTGGCCGGCGCGCTGGCCCGGCTCAGCCCGGCCGACCGCGACACGCTGCTGCTCGTCTCGTGGGCCGGGCTCGAGCCGGCCGAGGTCGCCGAGGCGCTGGGCATCCCGCCGGGTACCGTCCGGTCGCGGTTGCACCGGATCAGACGCTGGCTCAGGACGAACGCCCCGACCCCCGAGGAGGTGCAGGACCTTGCGTGAAGACAACGTCCGGAAGATCTGGTCCGAAGCCGAACTCGACGCGGCGCTCGAGGACCTGAACAGCGACGTCGGCGAAGACGACGGGCTCGCGTTCGCCCGCGCGTCCCTGCTCGCGGCGGCCGGCGTCGAGGAGGCTCCGCCCGCCCGACCGCGCACGAGCGGGGCGTGGCGGTGGCTCGCGGTGGCCGCGGCCGTCGTCACCCTGGTCGGCGGCCTCGGTGTCGCCGCCGCTGTGTGGGCGCCCGACCCGCCGGAGACGTCGCGGCCCGCCGGGCCCGCCGCCGATCCCGACCGGCCGCTCGCGCCCGGCGAGTTCCACTACGCGGAGCAGCGCGACTGGACGACGTACTTCGGCAAGACGTTCGCGATCAAGGCCGAGCGGCGCGTCGAGCTCTGGATCCCGGCCGACCCCACCGGCGTGTGGCACCGGCGCACGACGCTGGCGGCGCAGCCGCACTGGGCGGACGGCCGGTCCGCCGAACCGCTCCCCGAGCCCGTCGACGAGTACGGGCCCGGTGGGGTGTTCCCCGGCCGGCCGAACTTCTCCGGGGAGAGCAAGCCGTTCTGGAACACGCCGTTCACGAACTGGCTGAGCCCGGACGCCGCGTTCGTCGCTTCGCTCGTCCCCGACACGGAGAAGCTGCTCAAGCGGCTGCGGTTCGACACGGTCGACGTCAAGGATCCCGGGCAGGGCCGGGCGCACTCCGCCACGGAGTCGCTCGGCATGGCGCGCAGTGCGCTGGCGACCGGCCTGCTCCGGCCGGACGTCCGGTTCGCGCTGATCGACGCGCTCGCCGCCATCCCGAACATCCTCGTCGTCCCGCAGCGGACGACGCCGGACAACCGGCCGGCCACCGTCTACGTGGCCAAGGAGACCGGCGTGCGGCTGTTCGTCGACCCCGCGACCGCGCGGCTGCTGGCCGCGGACATCTCGCCCGCGACGGTGATCACCGGCCGGAACGAGGTGCCGATCAGCACGGGCGCGCCCCCGCCGAACTCGGTGGCGCCGAACACCACGACCACGCGGTTCCCCCTGGGCCCGGACCGGCACGACGCCCCGGACGCACAGTACTTCTACGACATCACGCGCACCTCCGGGTGATCAGCGCGCATGGCCGGCCGCGTTCAGCGCGTCCGCGACGTTCGCGACCTCCAGCACCCGGATCCCGGCGGGTGGCTTGCCCGAGTCCGGCGGGACCAGCGCGTGCGTGAACCCGAGCCGGGCCGCCTCCGCCAGGCGGCGACCCACGCTCGGCACGCGCCGGATCTCGCCCGCCAGCCCGACCTCGCCCACCGAGACGAGCCGCGGCGACAGGGCGACGTCGCCGAAGCTCGACGTCAGCGCCAGCACGAGCGCCAGGTCGATACCCGGTTCGGTGATCTTCATGCCGCCGACGGTGGCCGCGTAGACGTCCTTGTCGCCGAGCTTGAGCCCGCCGCGCTTCTCCAGCACCGCGAGCACCATGGCGACCCGCGCGGAGTCGAGGCCGCTGACCGCGCGCCGCGGCTGCGGGGCCGCCGTCGACGACACCAGCGCCTGGACCTCGCCCAGCAGCGGCCGCTTGCCCTCCAGCGAGACGGTGATCGCCGTGCCGGACACCGGCTCGGCGGTGCGGCTCATGAACAGCCCCGACGGGTCCGGCACCCCGACGATGCCCTCCTCCTGCAGTTCGAAGCAGCCGATCTCGTCGGCCGCGCCGAACCGGTTCTTGATGCCGCGGACCATCCGCAGGGTCGAGTGCTTGTCGCCCTCGAACTGCAGCACGACGTCCACCAGGTGCTCCAGCACCCGCGGGCCGGCCACCGAGCCGTCCTTCGTGACGTGCCCCACGAGCACCACCGGCAGCCCGCGCTCCTTGGCCAGCGCGACCAGCCCGGACGTCACCGCGCGGACCTGCGTCACCCCGCCGGGCGAGCCGTCGACCTGCGGCGACGCCATGGTCTGCACCGAGTCGACGATCAGCACGCCGGGCTTGACGTCGTCGACGTGCCCGAGGATGGCGGAAAGGTCACTCTCGGCGGCCAGGTACATCCGCTCGTGGACGTTGCCCGTTCGCTCGGCGCGCAACCGGACCTGGCCCGCGGATTCCTCGCCGGTGACGTAGAGGGACCGGTCGACCGTCTTCGCCCACTGGTAGGCGACCTCGAGCAGCAGGGTCGACTTGCCAACGCCGGGCTCACCGGCGAGCAGCACCACCGCGCCCGGCACCAGGCCGCCGCCGAGCACCCGGTCGAGCTCCGGCACCCCGGTGCGCCGGGCGCGCGCGGCTTCGACGTCGACCTCGCCGATCGGCCGCGCGGGCGCACTCGGCGCCCCGGCGGCGACGCGCTGGATGGCCGGCTTCGCGGGTGCGCCGCGTTCCTCGAACGAGCCCCATTCCTGGCACTCCGGACAGCGGCCCAGCCACTTGGCCGCTTCGTACCCGCAGCTCCCGCAGCGGTAGGTGGTCCCTTTCTTCACCCCGCGAGGCTATCGGCGACCACCGACAAAACCGGGGACCCCCGGCCCGGAGCCTCTCGGCGGAGGAGGAATCCGCTCGCCGGAAGGCGCTCATCCGAGAACTCGGCGGCCACCCCGGCCGAGCGCGCCGACCATGGGCAGCGCACACCAGAAGGTTCTGCCGAAGCCCGAAAGGCCCGGCCGGACCTGCCTCGGAGAGGCGGTCGGCGTGGGAGCCCGGCGGCGGGCCGGTCGAACCCACCAGCCGCGAGCGGCGGGCCGGAGTTGCCGACCCGGGCCGCTCGCCATCGGCGGGCGGACCTACCCCGGAGTCCGACCCGGGCCGCTCACCATCGGCGGGCGGCGGGCGGGACCTACTCCTTGGCGTGCGCCGGCGCCGCGACCGGCAGCTCGACCGTCACCGGCCCGGCGTTCTGGAAGACGAACGTGACCTTGATGACCTGGCCCGGCCAGAGCGGCTGCTTCAGCGCGGGCAGCGTCACGGTGGCCTGGCCGATCTTCTCCGGCGCGGTCGGCGTCGCGGCCGGGCCGGACGACGGGACCTCGGAGGTGGCCGTCGCGGTCAGGTTGTTGCCCGGGCTGTTGGTGGCCGAGCTGCTGCCGGTCGGCGTGGCGGTGGACGTCGGCGTGCTCGGCGACGACGTCGGCGCGCCGGTGGACTGCACCTCGTTCGTCGACTCGACGGCGTCGTCCGGGCCGATCACCAGCGAGTGCATGGCGACGACGGTCTTGGAACCCTCGATGGTCGCCTGGGTGCCGTCTTCGGTGGTCACCGAGACGAGCGAGTCGTCCTGGGCGCCCCGGTTGACGATCGTCAGGGTCAGCTTCGGGGTGGCGCCGGCCGCGTAGCCCGGGCCCGACGTCGGGTACTGGACGGCCGCGTTGCGCAGGTCGATGGTCTTGACCTGGGCGTGCGTGCCGTTGACCGCGGGCTGCTGCGAGTCGGTCTGGGTGATCTGGCCGGCCCCGCACCCGGCGAGCACGAGCGCGGCACCGAGCGCCAGCACGCCCGCGCCGAGCACGCGACGATTCTGCAGCCTCACGTCGCAGTCCTTCCCTTTTCACGGCCTCGTCGCCCCGAAGACTAGCCGGGGTCGATCTCCGCCGCGGAACGGGTGTGCGTTGCCGGGACGCGGCGACCAAGATCAACCGTCCACAAAGGAATTCCCAGCCTGTGACGAAACGCTTCCCCGCTACCTGCGTGAGCACGGGGGTCCGACGTTTGTCAACCCCCGGCCAGGCCGCTGACCTGCGAGGACGAGTCCGGCCCGCTAGGTGGGCACTGGCGGCCCGTGCTAGGATGGAGTCAGCGAAAGGGGCAGAGGACACATGGTTTTCAAGGTCGGAGAGACCGTCGTCTACCCGCACCACGGTGCCGCACTCATCGAAGCCATCGAGACCCGTGTGATCAAGGGCGAGGAAAAGAAGTACCTCGTCCTCAAGGTCGCGCAAGGGGATCTCACGGTTCGCGTGCCCGCAGACAACGCCGAAATCGTCGGCGTCCGCGATGTCGTCGGGCAAGAAGGACTGGACAAGGTCTTCGACGTTCTGCGTGCTCCGCACACCGAAGAGCCCACCAACTGGTCTCGTCGGTACAAGGCCAACCTCGAGAAGCTCGCCTCCGGCGATGTGAACAAGGTGGCCGAAGTGGTGCGCGACCTCTGGCGGCGAGAGAAGGACCGCGGACTTTCAGCCGGTGAGAAGCGCATGCTGGCGAAGGCGCGGCAAATTCTGGTCAGCGAGCTCGCGCTCGCGGAGGGCACCGACGAGGACAAGGCTGAGGTCCTCCTCGACGAAGTTCTGGAAACCGCGACGGTCTGAGCACCGCCAGGTGCCCTGCCCTTGCGGGAGGGTGGGTGCCTCTACGATCGCGTACCGATGAACGTCGTCGCGATCGTGACCGTCGCACATCATGCCTCCGACGGAGAGTCAGCTCTCACGCCGGTCCATGGTGAGGCGCTACTCACGCACACCGTGCGGGGGCTGCTCGGCGTACCGGAGATCGATCTGGTGCTCGTAGTGGCCCCCCAGCGGTGTGCTTCGTCGTTTTCCGAGGCCGTCCGCGGTCTCGGCTGCCGGGTGGTGCCCGGCACGCTCCGGCAGGCCTTCGCCGCCGTCGAGCCCGAACTCGCCCGTGACTCAGTTGTACTCCTCCACGACGCGCTGCGGGCCTTCATCCATGCGCAAACAGTCCGTGACGTGATCAACGCGGTCCGTGACGGCGAGCCGGTCGTCGTGCCGGTGCTGCCGATGGCAGACACGGTGAAGGTGACCGACGCGGCTTCGCTGATCGTCGGCACCCAGGACCGTTCGCGCCTGCGCACCCTCCAGACTCCGGTGGGCTACGCGTTCGGGGCGTTCCGGCCCGATCTCGCGCCGGCCGGCGCGGCGACGGTCGAGGGCCACCCGGACGCGATGCGCGTCACCACCGAGTTCGAATTGTCCCTGGCCGAGGCGATCGCGGCGGCACCGAAGAACGAGGAGACGCTGTGAGGATCGGCAACGGCGTGGACGTCCACCCGGTCGAAAAGGGCCGCGAGTGCTGGATGGCGGGCCTGTTGTGGCCGGAGGCGGACGGCTGCGCGGGCCATTCGGACGGAGACGTCGCAGCGCACGCGCTGTGCGACGCCCTCCTGTCGGCGGCCGGCCTCGGCGACCTGGGCGCGGTGTTCGGCACGGGCGACCCCCGCATGGACGGCGCCCACGGGACGGACATGCTGGCCGAGGTCCGCGGCCTGATCGAGGCGGCGGGCTGGCGGGTGGCGAACGCCACGGTCCAGATCGTGGGCAACTCCCCGCGCGTCGGCAAGCGGCGCGACGAGGCCCAGAAGGTGCTGTCGGAGGCGGTGGGCGGCCCGGTGAGCGTATCGGGCACGACCTCGGACGGCCTCGGGTTGACGGGCCGCGGCGAGGGCATCGCGGCCTTCGCGACGGCACTGCTGCTCGCGGCGGAATAGGCCCTCACCCGCGCCCGTTCGGCGTGATATGGCCCTCACTCTCTCGGACGACGTCCGCGCGCTGATCGACGGGAAGAACTTCGCCACGGTCGCCACCCTCGATCCCGACGGGAGCCCGCAGACCTCCGTCGTCTGGGTCGGGCTCGACGACGGCGAGCTCGTCTTCAGCGCGACCGAGGACCGGCGGAAGGTCCGCAACCTGCGGCGCGATCCCCGCATCAGCGTCTCCATCACCGACGCCGAGAACCCCTACCGGCACACGCAGCTGCGCGGCCGCGTCACCATCACCCCCGACCCCGGCAAGACGCTGCCCAAGACACTCAGCCACAAGTACCTCGCCGAGGATCCGCCGCCCGAGGGCGCCGATGTCCAGCGGGTGGTCGTGCGCCTGAAAACCGAGAAGATCGCCGGCAACGTGAAATAGGGTCCAGACCATGGCTGTGACTTTCAACGAGGCCACCAGGGCCCTGCTCGACGGCACCAACTACCCCGTCGTCGCCACGACCAACGCCGACGGCTCGCCGCAGAGCTCGGTCGTCTGGGCGCGCCGGGACGGGGACACCGTCGTCTTCGCGACCGTCCAGGGCCGCCGCAAGGAACGCAACATCCGGCGCGACCCGCGCGTGTCGATCTCGGTCTTCGACCTGGCCGATCCGGAGAACTACGTCGAGATCCGCGGGCGCGCCGAGGTCACCGTCGAGGGTGGCCGCGAGCTGATCGACGAGCTCTCGCGCAAGTACGTCGGCAAGGACTTCCCGCCCGAGCCGGCCGACGTCGTGCGCGTGCTGGTGCGGGTTGTCCCCGAACACATCACAGGGCATTCGGCCTGAGGGTCCGGTTAGGGTGGAAACCATGACGATCAGGGCGGTGTTGTTCGACTTCTCCGGCACGCTCTTCCGGCTCGAGCAGGACGAGTCCTGGCTCACCGCACTGACGAACCACAACGGTGACCCGCTCGACATCGAGGCGCAGGCCGAGCTGATGCGCCGGATGACCGCCCCGGTCGGGCAGGTCGTCGAGCTCGACGCCGAGCACCTGCACGCGTGGCACCACCGGGACCGGGACCCCGAGCTGCACCGGAAGGTGTACCTCGAGGTGCTCAAGAAGTCCGGCGTCCCGCACGCGGACCAGGCGAAGGCGCTGTACGACCGGCTCATCGATCCCAGCCAATGGACGCCGTACCCGGACACCGAAGCCGCGCTCAAGGCCGCTGCCGAGCGGGGCCTGAAGGTCGGCGTGCTGAGCAACATCGCCTTCGACATCCGGCCCGCCTTCGCCGCCCGCGGGTGGGACGCCTACGTCGACGCCTTCGTGCTGTCCTTCGAGGTCGGCGCGGTCAAACCGGAGCTGGAGATCTTCCGCAAGGCCGTCGAGTCGCTCGGCGTCCCGGCGACCGAGACGCTGATGGTCGGCGACAGCGAGGAAGCCGATGGCGGCGCTCGCGCCCTGGGCTGCGAGTTCGCGCTGGTCGACCCGCTGCCCACGGCCGAGCGGCCGGACGCCCTGCTCACGGCGTTGCGCACCCACGGCGCCGGCTGAGGGCCAGAGATATTCCTCTCGCCCGACCCCGTACCCTTTGAGGGTGGCCCTTCACCTTTTCGACACAGCGACCCGGAGCGTACGGGAGTTCCACCCCGTCCGTAGCGGAACAGCGTCGATCTACGTGTGCGGGGCCACCGTGCAGGGCGTGCCGCACATCGGGCACGTCCGCGGCGTCCTGAACTACGACGTCCTGCGCCGCTGGCTCGTCCACAGTGGACTGGACGTGCTGCTGGTCCGCAACGTCACGGACATCGACGACAAGATCCTGACCAAGGCCGCCGAGAACGAGCGGCCCTGGTGGGAGTGGGGCGCGACGCACGAGCGCGCCTTCGAAACCGCGTACGAGCAGCTGGGCTGCCTGCCGCCGTCGATCAACCCGCGCGCGACCGGGCACGTCACCCAGATGGTCGAGCTGATGGAGCGCCTCATCGAGAGCGGCCACGGCTACATCGCGGACGGCGACGTCTACTTCTCGGTCAAGTCGTTCGACGACTACGGCAAGCTCTCCGGCCAGGTCCTCGAGGACGTCCAGCAGGGCGAGACGCCGACCCGCGGCAAGCGCGACCCGCGCGACTTCACCATGTGGAAGAGCGCGAAGCCGGGCGAGCCGTCGTGGCCGACGCCGTGGGGGCAGGGCAGGCCGGGCTGGCACCTGGAGTGCTCGGCGATGGCGACGGCGTACCTCGGGCGTGAGTTCGACATCCACGGCGGCGGCATCGACCTGGTCTTCCCGCACCACGAAAACGAGCGCGCCCAGTCGAACGCGGCCGGCGACACCTTCGCGCGGTTCTGGCTGCACAACGCCTGGGTGACCATGTCGGGCGAGAAGATGTCGAAGTCGCTCGGCAACACCGTGTCGATCCCGGCGATGCTGGACCGCTACCGGGCCCCGGAACTGCGGTACTACCTGGTCCAGCCGCACTACCGGTCGACGATCGAGTACTCCGACGCGGCGGTCTCCGAGGCCGCGCAGGGCTACCGGCGGATCGAGACGTTCCTGCGCCGCGCCGCCCAGGCGGGCGAAGTGACGATCGGCACGATCCCCGAGGCGTTCGCGAACGCGCTCGACGACGACCTCGCCACCCCGCAGGCGTTCGCCGTGGTCCACACCACGGTCCGGGACGGTAACGCCGCCCTCGACGCGGGCGACACCTCCAAGGCACTCGAATTCGCCGCGGCCGTCCGCGCGATGACCGACGTGCTCGGCCTCGACCCGCTGTCCGCGCGCTGGTCCGAGGCGGGCGGTTCCGACACGCCCACCCAGGAAGCGCTGGCCCGGATCGTCGAAGGGCTGCTGGCCGAGCGCCAGCAGGCCCGGGCCGAGAAGGACTTCGCCCGCGCGGACGCCGCCCGTGACCGCCTTTCGCAGGCGGGCATCGTGGTGGAGGACACCCCCAACGGTCCTCAGTGGACTGTGAAGTCCGACTGAACCGGCTTTCTAGGCAAGGAACTTTCACCATGGCAGGCAATTCGCGGCGCCAGGGCGCGATCCGCAAGACGGGCACCAAGAAGGGTGCCGTCGTCGGCTCGGGCGGTCAGCGCCGCAAGGCCCTCGAAGGCAAGGGGCCGACCCCGAAGGCGGAGGACCGTCCCGGGCACAAGGCCTACCGCCAGGCGAACGCCCAGACCAAGCGCGACCAGGCCCGGCAGCGGAAGGCCGACAAGCCGGAGCTGATCGCCGGGCGCAACCCGGTGGTCGAGGCGCTGCGCGCGGACGTCCCGGGCACGGCGCTGTACGTCGCGCTGAACATCGACATCGACGAGCGCGTCAACGAGGCCGTCCGGCTGGCCGGCGACAAGGGCATCTCCATCCTGGAGATCCCGCGCGAGGAGCTGGACCGCAAGACGAACCGGGCCATGCACCAGGGCCTGGGCCTGCAGGTTCCGCCGTTCGAGTACGCCCACCCGGACGACCTGATGGCGGTGGCCCGCAACTCGGGCCAGACGCCGCTGTTCGTCGCGCTGGACGGCGTCACCGATCCCCGCAACCTGGGCGCGGTGATCCGCTCGGCGGCCGCGTTCGGGGCGCAGGGCGTGCTGCTGCCGGAGCGGCGCAGCGCGGGCATGACGGCGGTGGCGTGGCGCACGAGCGCGGGCACGGCGGCGAAGCTGCCGATCGCGGTGGCGACGAACCTGACGCGCCAGCTCAAGGCGTGGGCGAACGAAGGCCTGATGCTGGTCGGCCTGGACGCCGACGGGTCGGTCGACATCGACGAGCTGGAGCTGGCGGCGGACCCGCTGGTCATCGTGCTGGGCTCGGAGGGCCGCGGCCTGTCCCGCCTGGTCCGCGAGACGTGCGACGCCACGGTGTCGATCCCGATGGCGGCGGGCGTCGAGTCGTTGAACGCCTCGGTGGCGGCGGGCGTCCTGCTCGCGGAGGTGGCGCGCCGCCGTCGTGCCGCCGGGCGGGTCTGACCCCGGTCACCCAGCCGGGTTAAGGTCACCGTCGGATAAACCGAGGGGACCCGATGTCGTTCGTTTCGCCGCTCTTCCTGTGGTACTTCATGCCGGCGGTGCTCATCGCCGTGCTGGTGTGCCCGCGGAGCTGGCGGAACGGCATCATCGCGGTGGCGAGCCTGCTGTTCTACACGATCGGTGCGGGCGCGTTCGTGTTCCTGCTGCTCGGCTGCATGGTCGTCAACTTCCTGGTCGGCCCCCTCCTGGCGCCCAGCCCGTGGGACGTCCACGGCGTCCGCCGGCGCCGGATCCTCATCGCGGTGGTGGCGCTGGACGTCGCGGTGCTGCTGATCTGGAAGTACGCGGGCTTCGCCACCCAGCAGATCGCGGCGGTGGCCCACTGGTTCGGCGGCAGCGTGCCGGTGGCGAGCCTGGTGGTGCCGATCGGCATCTCGTTCTACACGTTCCACCACATCTCGTACGTGGTCGACATCTACCGCGGGGAGCGCCAGGCCCTGCGCAACCCGGTGGCGTTCACGGCGTACATCGCGATGTTCCCGCAGCTGGTGGCGGGCCCGATCGTGCGGTACCGGGAGATCGCGGACCAGCTGCCCCAGCTGCGCTCCCATCGCCTGGACGACATCGCGGCGGGCTTCCCGAGGTTCGCACTGGGCCTGTGCAAGAAGGCGATCATCGCGGACTCGCTGGGCCCGCTGGTGGACGCGTGTTTCAAGGTCCCCCCGGACCAGATGACGTTCGCCACGGCCTGGCTGGGCGCGATCGGCTACACGCTCCAGCTGTTCTTCGACTTCTCGGGTTACTCGGACATGGCCATCGGCCTGGGCCGCATGCTGGGTTTCCGGTTGCCGGAGAACTTCGCGAGGCCGTATTCCTCGGTGACGATCACGGAGTTCTGGCGCCGCTGGCACATGAGCTTGAGCCGCTGGTTCCGCGACTACGTGTACATCCCCCTGGGCGGCAACCGCCACGGAGCGGCCAAGACGTACCGGAACCTGTGCATCGTGTTCGTGTTGACGGGCTTCTGGCACGGAGCCCAGTGGACGTTCCTGGTCTGGGGCTGCTACCACGGAGCGCTCCTGGTGATCGAGCGCCGGTTCGGCCTGGACCTGGACCCGTCAACGCCCTGGAAACGCCACCTGCGCCGAGCGTTGACGATGCTGCTGGTGGTGTTCGGCTGGGTGTTCTTCAGGTCCCCGGACATCGGACACGCGCTGTCGATGATCGGCCACATGCTGATCCCGGACTTCTCCGGCCTGGGGCCCAGCGTGGAGCAGGCGTTCACCAACCAGCGCCTGGTCCTGCTGCTGGCGGCATTGGCCGTGTTCGCGCTCCCGGCCCACCCGGTGACGGGCCCGTTGCTGGAGTCGAGCCGAAGCCGCCCGGCAACGGCGCTGAGAATCGGAGTGATGACGGCGGGCCTGCTGTACGCGGCAATCCTGATCGCGACAGGAACGTTCAGCCCGTTCTTGTACTACCAGTTCTGAGCAAAAGCATCCCCGCCAACCACACCCCCTGCCGAACCGATACGCGGCCGCTGAACAATCCGGCGTTCGGGCGGGAGGGGTGAACCCTGCCGACAATTCGTCCCGAGCCAGCGCCCTCGTCCCCATCGCCTGAGCGAGCCGAAACACTGACCCGAACGGCTTAACCGTGACACCCTGACCGGGTGCTGACCACCCGCTACCTCTTCCTCACCCGCCACGCGGAGGCGGCGCCGGACGGAAGACTGACGGACGCGGGTCGGCGCCAGGCCGTCCTCCTCGGGCGACGCCTCCGGGACGTCCCGGTGACGGCGATCCACCACGGCCCGCTCCTCCGCACCACCGAAACGGCCCACCTCATCGCGAGTCAGCTGCCCAGCGTCCCCGTCCACACCGAGAAGGCGGCAGGCGACTTCGTCCCGTACACGCCGAAGCGCGAGGAGCTCCCCGAGACCTCCGGCGACCTCCTGCTGGCCTTCGCCCGTCAACTCCCGCCCGCCGACGAAGAACTCGCCGCCGAAGCCGAACGCCGGTTCAGCGGGCCCGTTCCCGGGGCCGAGCCGCGGTACGACGTGCTCGTCACGCACAACTTCCTCGTCGGCTGGCTCGTCCGCGCCGCGCAGGACGCCCCGCCGTGGCGGTGGCTCACCCTGACCCACGCCAACGCCGGCCTCACCGTCATCCAGTACTCGCCGGGACGCCCCGCGGCCCTGTTGACCTACAACGACCTGAGCCACCTCCCCGCCGAACTCCGCTGGACGGGCTTTCCGCCCGACTTTTACGTTCCGTAATCGGCGACCACAAGAAGTGACCACCGCGTAAATCGGCTCTCGCCCGAACGGCCCAGCGTGTCAGGATGCGCGGATGAATCCCGCGCCAACGCCGACGTCCGATCGGCTGAGCGACTACCTCGCGGCCGACGCCGTCGTCGATCACGGACACCCGTCGATCCAGGCGCTGGCCGACACCCTGCGTCCCGTGGACGGCGATCCCGTCGAAGCCGCGAAAACCGCGTTCCTCTTCGTGCGCGACGAGGTCGAACACGTCATCGACGCCGCCGACCCGCGCGTCACCTGGCGGGCCTCGGACGTCCTGCGCGAGCGCGTCGGAATCTGCTACGCGAAGGCCCACCTGCTCGCCGCTTTGCTGCGCGCACAAGGGATTCCGGCTGGGTTCTGCTACCAGGAGCTCTCCGCGCTGCACGGGCTGAATGCCGTTCACCTGCACGGTAAGTGGTCGCGGCTGGACGCGCGCGGCAACCGCACCGGCGCCGGCGGCGAGTTTTCGCTCGACGCGGAAAAACTGGCCTGGCCGGTGGACACCGCCGGCGGCGAACGCGATCACCCGGAGATCCACCCGGCCCCCGCACCGGCCGTGGTGGATTTCCTGATGACCGCCGCACCGGGCCCCGGCTGGTACGAAAACGGCCTGCCCCGCACGCTTTGATCATGGTTTTCCGGCATTTTCGGAAAACCGGCCGATCCGGTAAATTATTGCCGAGAGTGACGCCTGTCCGTCAGTCTTGTCCCCCGAACTTCTTATTTCGCACACCCCGCGACGGGCGTAAAGTGACTCCCCGCGCTCGAACAGACACTTTACGCATACGTCCGTTCGGGTGGTTCGAGGGAGGTGAAGCACGTGGCCGCGGCTGGCGGACGCCTCCGCCGTACCCCACTGCAAGAGATCTTCTGGACCAGGACGAGCCTGCTCCTCACGGTGCTCGTCGTGGTCGCCGGCCTGAGCCTGTGGATCGCCGGCCTGATGGACCCCGGCACCGGGAAGAACCTGGTGACGTCGCTGGGCACCGGCACCCTGATCTCCGCGATCGTCGGGTTCGGCCAGACCCTGATCACCGCGAGCGCGTCGCAGAAGGCGCTCGTGACCCCGGTGATCGAGGAGAGCCGGCGCGCGTTGGAGGACCTGAGCGCCGAGTACCGCGCGCTGAACAAGGAGTTCTTCCCGACCGACGTCTTCGAGGCGACGACCGATCCCGACCCCGCGTTCAACCGCGCGCTGATGGCCGACCTCGACGCGACCCGGCAGTACTTCTTCCGCGGGTTCTCCGGTCGCCACGCGGCCGCCCGGCTGCTGCTTTCCCGCACCGAGCGGGAACTGCGGGCGGTCATCGCCGATCCGCGCGACGCGAGTTCGATCAGCGGGCGCGCCCGCTACCTGCTGCGCCGTGAGGCGGCCGACGTCGACTCCGAGCAGATCCAGAGCCGGCTCGACGAAGAGATCAAGATCGGGCTCGTCGGCCTCTTCCTGGCGCGCAGCCGCTGCGCGTCGGTCGACATCACCGTGGTCGCCGACCCGCCGCTGGACCGGCTCGAGATGTTCGACGACAGCGTGTGGGTGTCGCTCTACAGCGACGTCCGCGGCGCCACGAAGCTGTACCCGCGGTCCCTGCGATTCACCGAAGGTTCCTTCCTCTACAACATGGAACGCGCCGAATTCGTGCGCGTCTCGCAGTCCCGGACCGGCCGCCACTTCCGCATCACGTCCGCGACGACGCGGACGGATTTCCTGGCGCTGTTCGAGAAGATCACCGGATCCCCGTTGTCCGAGGAGCAGTTCCGCGAGCTGGAGGGCAAGTTCCACGCCTTCCGCGCGGAGTTCTCCGCAGTCGCCGAGCTAGGGAGCTGACCTTGCTCACCCGCCTGTCCCCCCTGTCCGAACTGGCCACGCGCCTGCGCACGGCCGGATTCCCGCTCGCCGCGGACTGGCGCGCGGTCGACGGCTGGTTCCGGCCGTGGGCCGCCCAGTCCGGCCTGCGGGACGAACTGCGCACGCAGCTGCGCGCTTTGTCCGCCGCGCAGGCCACCAAGGTCCTGCGCTCGTCCCGCGAAACGACCACCCACTTCGCCTGGTGCCTGCTCGATTCGCCGTCCGACCCGTTTTCCTTCTGGCTGCACGAATACAAGGCGCAGCAGGACTGGCGGGAGGGGTACGCCGATTCCGTGCACAACCACCGGTACCACTTCTGCACCACGATCCTCCGTGGTGACTACCTGCACGAGCGGTACGAGACGACGATCGACGCCGGCACCGGGCTGATCGCGTCCGCGCGGTTGCGGCGCCGGACGCTCTGCGCGGCCGGCGCGTGCGCCACCATGCTGGCCGACGAATTCCACCGGATCCCCGAAGCGGCCACCGGAACGATGACTTTCCTCGTTAAATCACGCCCGGTGAGCAGTTTCAGCTTGTCTTTCGATCCGGCCAGCGGAATCGGTCATCGTCACGTTCCGGTCGAGGTCCGATTGGGGGAATTGGCCGACCGCATCTAGCTACACACCGGCGTCAGCGGCGCTTACCATTACTCCACCCGTCTGAACACCACGGCCGGGATGGGAGAGGTGTATGCGCACGCAGGAAAGCACGATCGACCACGTGATCGTCGACGCCGTCGAGAACCGGGTGCACCGGCTCTGCCGGCAGTACGCCGACCGGCTGCAGTTCCACGGCTGGCACCACGTCAGTTTCGTCCGCGCGAAGGCGGCCGGTTTCGCCCGGCACAACGGCGCCGACGAGGCGGTGGTGCAGGTCGCCGCGCTGGTGCACGACGTCAACTACCTGGTGCTCCGGAACTCACCGGCCGCGGCGGGCCGCAGCCTGCGGCTGGAAATCCTCGCCGAATGCGGTGTCCCGCCGCGGATCGCGCGGTGGATCGACGAGATCGTCGACGAAGCCGAAATGGCCACCCGCGGCCGGGACATTTCGCTGGAAGCGCAGGCCCTGAGCGACGCGGATACGTTGTTCAAGGCGTTGCCGGTGACGCCGGTGGTGCTGGCGCACCGGTATTTGCGCGAAAACGGCCTGAGCCTGCGCGAGCTGGCCGACAAGATCGTCGGCGAGCAGTGCGACGTCCACGACGAGGGCTATTACTTCTACAACCCGGAGGCGGCGGCGACGTACTCCCACTGGGCGACGGCCAACCTGCAGCTGTGGCAGTGCATCAAGGAGGCGGTCGACGACCCGACGGTGGCGGAGCTGCTGGACGCGGTGGCGTCCTAGCCCTGCCCGTAGCCCCGCAGCCGTTCGACGACGTTCGCCACCTCGGGCGGCGGCAGCAGGCTGGGCCGGCCGGCGCTCTGGGCGAGCAGCCACACGCGGCAGGCCCATTCGAGCTGCTGGGCCCGGTGGTAGGCGGCTTCGAGGCCGTCGCCGTAGGTGAGGGTGCCGTGGTTGGCCATGAGGCAGCCCCGGCGTCCTTCGAGCGCCTCCAGCACGGCGGCCGCGAGCTCCGGTGTGCCGTAGGTGGCGTAGCGCGCAACGCGCACCGAGGGCCCGACGGTGGCGACGATGTAGTGGATTGGAGGAACCTCACGCACCAGGGTGGAGACGGCGGTGGCGTGCGGCGAGTGCGTGTGCACGACGGCGGTCACGGGCTCACCGTCGGGGTCGCGGACGTCCCAATAGACGGACAGGTGCATGGGGAGTTCGCTGGTCGGCTTGAGTGCCCCGTCGACGACCTGCCCGCCGAGGTCGACGACGGGGATGTCGGCGGGGGTGAGGCTCGCGTAGGGAACCCCGGTGGGCGTGACGGCGACGAGATCACCGCCCCGCACGGAGACGTTCCCGGAGGTGCCGACGACCAGGCCGTCACCGACCATCCGGCGCGCATAGGCGCACACGGCGGCCCGCTCGGTCTCGAGGATCATGCGCAGGGTCCTGTCTCGTGGGTGATCGGCATCTGCAGACTGCCAGTCACCCCCGAGTGTCGGCCACCTCCCCGGCCGGGGGATTCACGCGCTGTGCCGGGTGGGCTGGGCTCCCGTGATCCGTGGACAACCCAGCCCGGTGTGGGCGACTAAGCCTTGGCCGGAGCCGCGGGAGAAGCGGGAGAAGCCTTCGGCGCCGGAGCCGGCTTCCGGTCCCCGTTCGCAGCCGGAGCCGGAGCCGCAGCCGGCTTCTCGGCCGAGGCAGCGTCCTCCGGCGGGGCCAGCAAGCGCATGGCTTCCTTCACCGCCTCATCCGTCGCCGCGATTCGGTCGGCCACCTTCGCCCTCAGGTCCAGGGCCAGCTTCCGGTTCTGGTCCGCCGAAGCCTGCGACGCCTGCGCCGAAGCCAGGGCCGCCTCCGTCTCCTGCTTCTTCCGCGCGAACTCCTCCTCGAAGGCCTTCTTCCGCGCGGCCAGCTCCTCCGCCGCCTTCCGGTCCGCTTCCTCGCGCAGCGCCGCCGCCGCCTCCTCGGCTGCCGCGTCCGCTTCCTTGCGTGCCCTCTCGGCCGCCGCCGCCTGCTCTACCCTCTTCGCCCCGGCCGCCGCGTTCAGCTTCTCGATCTCGCCCTTGGCCTGCGACAGGAGGCGCGCGCGCTCTTCCTCCGCGTCCTTCGCCAGCTTGTCGGCCGTGCGGCGGGTCTCGTGCGCGTACTTGTCCGCCTGGTCGCGGGTCGAAGCCGCGTCCGCCTCCGCCGCCGAGCGGAGGTCCGCGATCTCCTCCTCGGCGAGCTGCATCATCATGCGGACGCGCTCGGCCATGGCTCCCGCGCCGGACGGGCTCGAGCTCATCCTGGCCAGAGCGGCCTTCGTCTCGGCCAGCTCCTTCTGCGCGTACGCGAGCGCCTTCGTCAGATCCGCGGACGTCGCGACGGCGTCGTCGCGGTTGCGGGATGTCTCGCGAAGCTCCTTGGTCAGCTCGGCGAGACGCTCGTCTACCTGACGCTGGTTGTACCCGCGGACACCCACGGCGAACTGGGCGGTCTTCGGGGCGGACTGGGGCTTCTCAGGCGCGACCATCGGGCCACCTTAATGAGCCGGGGACCTTCGATGCGTACCGCCAAAAGGATGCATCACGATTTCGGTAACCCGTCGTGACGCATGGCATTCCACCCGGTCCGGCACCGAGCCGCTAACGTGCGCGCGTGGACTTCGGCACGCACTGGCAGGTGTACGTCACCATGCCGGTCATCGCGGCGCTGATCGGCTACGTCACCAAGCGCGTCGCCATCGAGATGATGTTCCGGCCGCTCGAGTTCGTGGGCGTCAAGCCGTTCCTCGGCTGGCAGGGCGTGCTGCCCGCGAACGCCGAGCGGATGGCGGCCACCGCCACCGAGATGCTGACGACCACCCTCGTCGACCCGAAGGAGATCTTCGCCCGGCTCGACCCGGCCGAGGTGGCGAAGGAGATCGAGCAGCCGCTGCTCCGGGTCGTCGAGGACGTCACCCGCGAGGTGATGGAGACCTACCAGCCGCGGCTGTGGGAGGTCCTGCCGAACAGCGCGCAGCAGCTGCTGCTCAAGCGCGTCCAGGCCGAGGCGCCGAAGGCGATCACGAAGATCATGCGGGAGATCGCCGGCAACATCGAGGACGTCCTCGACCTCAAGCACATGGTCGTGACGAACCTGGTCCGCGACAAAGCGCTGCTGAACCGGCTGATCCGGGACATCTCCCGGCCCGAAATGCGGTTCATCGCCCGTTCGGGGCTCGCGTTCGGGTTCGCCCTCGGCTGCGTGCAGCTCGTCGTGTGGGCACTGACGAAGTCGCCGATCGTGCTGCCGCTGTTCGGCCTCGGCATCGGCTGGCTCACCGACTGGCTGGCCCTGAAGATGATCTTCCTGCCGCGCGAGCCGAAGCGGTTCTTCGGCCTCTACACCTGGCAGGGCGTCTTCCAGAAGCGGCGCGACCAGGTGGCCGCCGACTACGGCGACATGATCGCGCGCGAGATCATCACCATCCCGAACCTCCTGGAAGCGGTGCTGCGCGGCCCGAAGTCCGACAAGCTGTTCGCGCTGATCACCCGCGAGGTGCAGAAGACGATCGACGCGCAGGCGAGCGTCGTCAAGCCGTTCGTCGCCATGGCCGTCGGCACGAAACGGTTCCAGGAGATGAAGCAGACGGCGGCGGCGAAGGCCGCGGAGCGCGTCCCGGAGACGATCCGGCATGCCGAGGACTACGCGGTCAACGCCCTCGACGTGCGCAACACGATCGTCGACCGGATGAAGCGGCTGAGCGCGCTCGAGTTCGAGCAGCTGCTGCGGCCGGCCTTCCGGCAGGACGAGTGGAAGCTGATCGCCGTCGGCGCGGTGATCGGCGGGCTCGTCGGGGAACTGCAGGTGCTCGCCCTGCTCGGGTAGCCGGTACGGTTTCGATCTCGGGATCGCGAGGAGGCCGGAATGGACGCTGTCCTGCACGACCTCGCCCTGCACTGGCCGCTTTACGCGGCGATGCCGTTCGTGGCCGCGCTGATCGGGTACGTCACCAAGCGCGTGGCCATCGAGATGATGTTCCGGCCCCTCGACTTCGTCGGGCTCCCGCCGCTGCTCGGCTGGCAGGGCGTCGTCCCGAAACACGGCGGGCGGATGGCCGCGGTCGCGACCGAGCTGCTCACGGCGAACCTGCTCGACCTCCGGGAGGTGCTCGAGCGGATCGACCCCGTCATCATCACCAGCGAGCTCGAGCAGCCGCTGCTGCGCGCGGTCGACCACACCGCGCGCGAGGTGCTGGCCGAGCACCACCCGCGGCTGTGGGAGGTCCTGCCGACGCTGGCGCAGGAAATGCTGATCAAGCAGGTCCAGGCGTCGGCACCGCGGCTGGTCCGGGAGTTCCTCGACGACGTCCGCGAGAACCTCGACGAGGTCCTCGACGTCCAGCACATGACGGTCCAGCGGCTGACGCGCGACAAGAAACTGCTCGTCCGGCTGATCCGCGAGACGTCCCGCCCGGAGATGGCCTTCATCGCGCGGATGGGCATCTACTTCGGGTTCGGGCTGGGCCTGGTCCAGACGATCGTGTGGGCGTTCACCCGCGAGCCGTGGGTGCTGCCGGCCTTCGGCGGCGTCATCGGGCTGTGCACGGACTGGCTGGCCATCAAGCTGATCTTCGTGCCCCGCGAGCCGGTGCGGGTGGGCCGGGTGATCTTCCAGGGCAAGTTCCAGCGCCGCCGCGCCGAGGTCGCGCGGCAGTACGGCGAGCTGATCGCGAAGGAGGTCCTCACGGTCCAGAACCTGCTGGACGCGATCCTGCGCGGCCCCCGCGCCGACCGCCTGGCCGCCCGGGTGGAGCACCTGGTGTCGGAAACGGTCGACGCGCAGATGCCCCTGGCCTGGACCGTCGGCGGCACCCGGCTGAAGGAGATGAAGCAGGCGGCGGCGCGGAAGGCCCTGGAGCAACTGCCGGACACGGCCCGCTACGCCGAGGGGTACCTCACCGAGGCGATGGACGTCGCGAAGGTGATCGAGCAACGGATGCTGGCGTTGACGCCGCTGGAGTTCGAGGGGTTGCTGCGGCCGGCGTTCCGCCAGGACGAGTGGAAGCTGATCGCCGTCGGCGGGGTGATCGGATTCGTGGTCGGAGAGCTGCAGGTCCTGCTGATGCTGGGCTGACAAGCGCCCCAATGTGGCGTTGGGTGCGTCCAGCGCACCCAACGTGGCGTTCGGTGCGTCTGACGC
>NZ_JBSGJD010000088.1:0-32886 GCF_053605405.1 Amycolatopsis sp. NPDC003861 | reverse complement strand
GATCAACGCCTTCGCCATCACCTTCGGTGACCGCTGGCCGGGCGCCGAAACCTACTGATCAACAACGCCGGACACACCGATCACGAGACAGGCCCGACGACTCGCGTGATTGGCGACCGATGTCGCGTGATCCGGGCCGGGTCTCGCGTGATTAGAAAGCGATCTCGCGTGATTGGGGAGCGATCTCGCGTGATTGGAGGGCGACACGGCACCGGCTGACCGGCCCACCTGCCTCGACCCCGGATCAGGGGGCCTCCCGCAGGTGACTGAGCCCGGGAGCGGAGCGGGGTGGGTGGGTCAGAGGCCGGCCATCAGGTCGGTTTCGGTGATTCCCGGGCCCTGGCCCCAGCGGATGAACCACTCCGTGCCGAAGGCGAACGTGAAGGCGTCGTCCGGCATGGCCAGCATGAACATGTCCTCGCTGATCTGGCTCGGGTGCGCGCGCATCGCCGCCCTCTTGACCGGGGCGTACTTCGACACGTCCACCGCCGCCGTGATCTCGGCCTCCGGCTTGCCGAACTCCACGTTCTCCGGGGGCTTCGGGGTCGCCTCCGGGGGGATCTGGCCGGCCGCCACCGCCGCTTCGAAGCCTCGCTGCATGAACTCCCTGTTGAACGTCGCCTGGAAGACGCGGGAAGTGCCCGCCAGCTCCGCCGCGCGGAGGCCGACCCGGTGGACCTGGATGTGGTCCGGGTGGCCGTAGTCGCCGTTGTCGTCGTACACCGTCAGGACGTCGGCCGACTCCTCGCGCAGGATCGCCGCGAGCTGCTCGGCCGCCTTTTCGACGTCGGCGCGCCAGAAGCACGCCGGGTCGTCGTTCGTCGGCTCGCCCATCATCCCCGAGTCGCGGTAGCCGAGGAACTCGACGCGCTCGACGCCGAGGATCTCCGCCGCCGCGTACGACTCCTGGACGCGCCTGTCCTCCAGTTTCTCGCCCTCGGCCAGGAAACCGTCGGGGACCTCGCCGACCTCGCCCTTGGTGGCGACGACGAGCACGACCCGGTGCCCGTCTTCGACGGCTTTGCGCATGACGCCCGCGGTGCGGAGGCACTCGTCGTCCGGGTGGGCGTGGAAGGTGACCAGGGTTGCCATGTCCGCGACGTTACCGGGTACCCCCGACAAAAACCGCCCGCCAGGATGCGCTCCCGCCCGCTATGGTCCGCGACCGTGAGCGAGAAGACGACGCTGCTGGCGTTCCTGAGGGCCCAGCGCGAAAGCGTCCTGGCCATCCTCGACGGCCTCGGCGAGGAAGCCCTGACGACGGCGGTGCTCCCGTCCGGCTGGACCCCGCTGGGCATGGTGGAACACCTCGGGGACGCGGAACACCACTGGTTCCAGGAGGTCGTCACCGGGTCGACGGCACCCCGCGAGCCGGTGCCGCAGAACCCGGAAGCCGTCTTCGCCTCCTACCGCGACCAGTGCCGCCGATCCGACGAGGTCTTCGCCGCGACGCCGTTGTCCGCGACGCCACGCGGCCGCCACCCCGGCCCGTTCGGTGCCGAAATCACCGATCTGCGCGCGGTGGTGCTGCACGTCATCGAGGAAACCGCCCGGCACGCCGGCCACCTCGACGTGGTCCGGGAACTGCTCGACGGCCGCACCGGCCTCGGCCCCCGCTAGGCCTGCTCCTTCGAGCACCACCACGTCGACCGGCCGCCGACCGTCCCGTGGTGCATCTCCGCGCCGCAGCGCGGGCAGTGATCGCCCGCCCGGCGGTGGCCGATGACCTCGCCCGTGTGCACGCCGCCGTGGCGGATCGCCGCGCGCAACGCCTTCCGCAGCGCCTTGTGCAGGTTCGCGAGGTCGTCGCCGGTCAGCTCGTTCACCGGCCGGGCCGGGGACAACGCCGCCTGCCACAGGGTTTCGTCGGCCAGCAGGTTGCCGATCCCCGCGACCACCGACTGGTCCAGCAGCCGCGCCTTCAGCGGCGCCCGCCCGCGGCCGACGCGCTCGACGAACTCGCGCCGCGACGCCTCTCCGGCGTCCGGGCCGAGCGCGTCGAGGTCCGGGTCGAGCCGCACGCGGCTGAGCCGCCGCGTGTCGAACAGGCGCAATTGTTCGCCGTCGGCGAAAGTGATCCCGAACCGGAACCACTCGGGTTTCTCCACCCGGTCGCGGGGCCGCCCGGGTGGCCCGCTGCGGCCCGCGAACCGCAGCTGCCCGGCCATCCCGAGGTGCAGCCCGAGGTTCGGCCCGGGCCGCCCGTCCCGGCTTTCCGTTTCGCACCAGAGCGTCTTGCCCCGCCGGTGCGCGGCCACCAGCCGGCCGCCGCGCAACGCCGTCGCGATGTCGCCGGGGGCGTGCGGGCGGCAGACCCAGTCGTCGTGGTCGTCGACCGAGCGGATCTTCCGGTCGAGGGCACCGGCGAGGACCTGCCGGGCGAGTTCCACTTCGGGGAGTTCGGGCACGCGACCCAGTCTGCGTCAGCGACGCCGGTCGCGCCGCGCCAGGCGGCCGCCCGCGCCGGCGAGCGGGTGATCAGGAGAGGCTCGCGGGAGCGGTGGTCTCCCAGGCGAACCCGTCCGGGTCGGTGAACGCCGCGGCCGCGCCGCCGACCGCGATCCGGTGCGAGCCGCTGCCCTCGGGGGCCACACCGGCGTCCTTGGCCAGCGCCTTGCGGCGGTACAGGGCCAGCTTGACGGGGCTCTCGCCGGCGTCGAACTCGACGTACACCTTGCCGAAGCTCTTGCCGACGGTCATGCCCTGGCCGACGTAGAACTTCTTGCTCGCGGCCACGTCGCCGACGCCGAGCAGGAGCACGATGGCGTCGATCGTGCGGGTGGCGGGGCCGGTGTTCTTCTTGGCCGAGGTCGCGAGCTTCCAGATCGTCCCGTCCGGCGCCCGGACCGTGCCGCCGTAGCCCCACATGGACTTGGTGGCCGGCTTGATGGTCGTGGCCCCGGCCGCTAGGGCGGTCCCGATCAGGGAGTCGACGTCCGCGGGCTGCGGCACGGTGAGGGAGAGGGTGAAGCCGCGGAAGCCGTCGCTCGGCGCGTCCGCGACCCGGAACCGCAGCTGGGTGGTGAGCCCGAAGGCTTCGGCGTAGAAGCGCTCGGCGGCGGCGGTGTCGGCAACTTCGAGGGTGATGGTTTCGATGTTCGTCATGCCGGTAACGCTAGGTCCGGGCCGCTGACCGGCGCTTCTCGATTCCTGACCGGTCTGCGCGGCCGCTCGCGGAAAAGGAGTGGGCGGGGTGTGCGGCCGTCTGATAGCTTTCCGCCGTCCGTGACCCGGCCCTGGGAGGTGAGACCCGTGAACGCTGCAACGTTGTGGGTGCTCCCCCTCGTCGTCACGGGCGGGCCGGCCTAGCTGTCGCCGGGAGCACCTGGAACCGGTACTCCCGAAAGGCGACACCATGAACCATTTGCACGAACGGCCGGACGTGGCCGGCCGCGGGGAAGTGTCCCGGCGACCGGACGGCCGCCTCTTCCTCAGCATCGACACGTGGACCGACGCGGACTTCGCGCTGCTCGCGGCCGACATGCTGCCCGCTCTCCCCAGACCGCTCCACACCGTGGTCGACGAAACCGACACCGATCTCCGGGCCCGCTGGGAATCCGTCGGGTTCACGCCGCGGCGGCGTGAGCGGGAGTACGTGCTCCCGGCGGCCGCGGGCACGGCTTCCCCGCCGCCGGGCGTGACGATCCGGCCGCCGTCCGATCCGGACCTGCTGCGCTCGCTGGAGACGACGATCCGCGCCGAGGTCGAGGCCACGATCGGCTGGCAGGAGATGCCCGCGGAGGTCATGGCCCCGCCGCTGGATCTCACGAAGTACACGGTGGCCGCGGCCGAGGACGGGTACGTCGGCCTGCTCCGGCTGGCGGCGGTGACGCGGCAGCCGCGGATCGGCCTGCTCGCGGTCCGCGCGGACCGGCAGCGGTCCGGGATCGGCCGCGCCCTGCTGGTCCACGTGCTGGACGCGTTGCACCACAAGGGAATCCCGGCGGCCACGGCCGAGGTGAACGAAGCGAACCCGGCGGCGCTCGCGTTGTTCGAGGGCGCCGGCGCCCGCCAGGTGGGCGGCAACGTCGAGCTGGTGCTGCGCTGATGGGGAACACCGCCGGCATCGAAGTCGAGGGCACGGTCGTCGAGTGCCTGCGCAACGCGACGTTCCGGGTGGAGCTGGAGAACGGGCACAAGGTGCTCGCGCACATCAGCGGGAAGATCCGGAAGAACTTCATCAAGATCCTGCCGTTCGACCGGGTCCTGGTCGAGCTGAGCCCCTATGACCTGAACCGCGGGCGGATCCTGTTCCGCTACCGGACCTAGTACGACGCCGTCGCCGGGTCCGCGGGCCCGGCGACGGCTTCCCCGGAGGAGTTTCCTTGACGACGCAAGCGAACCCGGCCATCGACGGCGCACTGGCGCGGCGGCTGGTCGACACGCAGTTCCCGCGCTGGGCCGGGCTGCCGCTGACCCGGTTCACCCCGGCCGGCTCGGACCACGTCATCTACCGGCTCGGTGCGGAGCTGTCGGTCCGGCTGCCCCGCCACGCCGGCGCGATCAAGCAGGCGGAGAAGGAAGCCGAGTGGCTGCCGCGGCTGGCCCCGCACCTGCCGCTGGCCATTCCCGTGCCGGTGGCGGTGGGCGAACCGGACTTCGGCTACCCGTGGCCGTGGGCGGTGTCGCGCTGGCTGGACGGCGAGGTGGCCACGGTCGAAGCGCTGTCGGGCTCGCACGAGGCCGCCGCCGAGCTGGCCGGGTTCCTGACCGCGCTCCACCGGTTCGACGCCGAACCCGCGGACGGCGCCGCCCGGCCGCTGGCCACCCGGGACACCGCGACCCGGGCCGCCATCGGCCGGGTCGGCGCCGCGTTCGACGGCCCGGCGCTGACCGGCCTGTGGGACGCCGCCCTCGCGGCCCCCGCCCGGTCCGGTCCGCCGGTCTGGTGCCACGGCGACTTCCACACGGGCAACCTGCTGACGACCGGTGGCCGCCTCAGCGCGGTCATCGACTTCGGCGAGCTCGGCGTCGGCGACCCGGCGTGCGACCTGATGATCGCCTTCACGCTCCTGTCGGCCGAGACGCGGGCGACGTTCCGCACCGCGCTCGGCGTGGACGAGGCGACGTGGACCCGCGGCCGCGGCTGGGCCCTGGCGACCGGCCTGAACGCCTACATCACGTACGCGGCCGTCAACCCGCGTGTCGCGGCGCAGACGACCCGCCAGATCACCGAGGCCCTCGCCGGGTGAGGGTCAGTACTCGTTCTTGATGACGAAGTAGGAGCCGCGGATGGTGCCGGCCAGCTTGGACTTCTGACGGGCGAACTTGAAGGAGGACAGCTCCTCGGGCACGTCCATGCCCTCGGAGAGCTTGAACCCGACGGCCCGCTTACCGCCGTCGTCCACGGTGTACAGGACGTTGACCGACAGGCCGTTTTCGTAGAAGACGTAGGTCCAGCGGACGTTCTCGACCTGGAAGGCGGTGGCCTCGAGCGGGGGCGAGGCGATGACGATGCCGCGCTCTTCCTCGAGGATGCGGTGCACCAGGTCGACGGCCTCCCGGGCTTCGCTCGCGGGTTCGACGGTGAAGACGTGGCCGTACTTGTTCTTGAAGTACCGGGCCTCGTTCGCCCGCAGCCCGGCCAGCGCGTCCGCCACCGGTGACGACTCCAGGCCGGCGGTCGATACGGTGTCGAAGTCCACGGTGTGGGGCATGGCGATCCTCCGCGTGTGTCCGGTTCGGACCCAGCGTAGGCGCCCGGTCAGTAGGACGCCCGCCCGTACACGCCTTGCTTGCTGAAGCTCAGGTAGAACCGGGTGCCGTCCTTGACGTCGGTGGCCGCGAGTCCCCAGGTGCCGGCGTACACCGTGCGACGGCTGTTGCAGGAGATGCCGCCGCTCGAGGGCAGGAAGCACGTGGAGACGCTGACCGTCTCGGTCATCTTGACGTTGATGTCGTAGCAGTAGGACGTCGTCACGGCCTCGCCGTAGGGCGGCCAGTGCCCGTTGGGGTCCGCGCCGTTGATCGTGTGGAAGTGGTCGTTGCACGCGAGCACCGTCGCCGAAGCGGCCGGGCCGGGAGCGAAGACCAGCCCGGCCAGGGCCAAGGGGACGGTCACGAGCGAGAGCGCCTTCCGTCGGTTCATCGGTTTCTCCTCCGAGCGTGGGTGGGCGAAGCGCCACCGTGCCACGGCCGGACCGGCCCGGACCGGTGTTTCGAACAGGTTCGAAACCGCTCGCAAAAAAATTCCGCGCCGGGTTGTCGGATTCCGTGGGCGGCGTTCGTAGCAGGGGTGAAGCCACCCGCGAACGGAAGGAACCCCGGCCATGAAGCTGACGACCATCACCCAGATCACCCTCGACGGAGTCGTGCAGGGCAACGGCGGCGCGTCGGAAGAAGACCGCCGGAACGGGTTCGACCGGGGCGGCTGGGCCCTCGGGGCCGGGGACGACGAAACCCGGGCCTTCATCACCGAGACCTACCAGCGCGCCGACGCCTTCCTCTTCGGGCGCCGCACCTACGAGCTGTTCGCCGGCGCGTGGGGGCCGAGCACGCACCCCATCGGCGTGGCCCTGAACGCCGCCCCCAAGTACGTCGCCTCGGGCACGCTCACCGAGGCGCACTGGACCGGGACGACCGTGCTCGCCGGTGACCTCGCGAGCGCCGTCGCCGAGCTGAAGGCCCGGCCCGGCGGCGAACTGCAGGTGCACGGCAGTGGCACCCTGGTCCGGTGGCTGCTGGCGCACGGTCTGGTCGACGAGCTGACGCTGCTCGTCGTCCCGGTGGTCCTCGGCCAGGGCACCCGGCTGTTCCCGGAAACCGGCCCGGACCTCGCGCTCGACCTGGTCGAGTCGCGGGTCGACGCGAAGGGCGTGACCATCCAGGTCCACCGGCCGGCCGGGCGGCCGCGCTACGCAACGGCTTGAGTTTCTTCCCCCGAGAAAGGATTCTGTATGCAGTATCTGGTCTCCGTCATCGACGACAAGGTCGAGCCCGGCAGCACCGACCGGCAGCCCTTCATCAGCGAGTTCAACGACCGGCTGATCGCCGACGGCCACTGGGTCTTCGCCGGCGGGCTCGCGGACACCGACGCGGCCACCGTCGTCGACAACCGGGGTGAGCAGGCCGTGCTCACCGACGGGCCGTTCGTCGAGTCGAAGGAGTACCTCGCCGGCTTCTGGGTGTGGGACGTCCCCGACCTCGACGTCGCGCTCACGCTCGCCGCCGAGGCGTCGAAGGTGTGCGACCGGAAGATCGAAGTGCGGCCGTTCCGGTGAGCGGCGCCGGAGAAGCGGTGACCCGGGCCCACCGCGAAGAGTGGGCCCGGGTGGTGGCCGCCCTGACCCGGCGGTTCGGGGACCTCGACGTCGCCGAGGAGGCGGCCGCCGAGGCGTTCGCGACCGCCGTCGAGCGGTGGCCGGGCGACGGCGTGCCGCCGAACCCCGGGGCCTGGCTGACCACCACCGCCGTCCGGAAGGCGATCGACCGGATCCGGCGCGAGAACAAGCGCGACGACAAGCACGAGGAGGCCCGGATGCTGCACGACGACACCCCGCCCGCGCCCGCCGGTGCCATCGGCGACGACCGGCTGCGGCTGGTTTTCACCTGCTGCCACCCGGCCCTGGCGACGCAGGCCCGGGTGGCCCTGACGCTGCGCCTGGTCGGCGGCCTGACCGTGCCCGAGATCGCCCGCGCCTTCCTGGTCCGGGAGTCCACTTTGGAGCAGCGGATCACCCGGGCCAAGGCCAAGATCAAGGCCGCCCGCATCCCGTACCGCGTACCGTCCGCCGAGGACCTCCCGGCCCGCGTGTCGAGCGTGCTCACCGTCCTCTACCTCGTCTTCAACGAGGGCTACCTGGCGACCGGCCCCGGCACCGACCCGGTCCGGCACGAGCTGACCACCGAGGCGATCCGGCTCACCCGCCTGGTCCACGCGCTCCTGCCGGACGACGGCGAGGTGACCGGGCTGCTGGCGCTGATGCTGCTCATCGAGGCCCGCCGCCCGGCCCGCGTCGCGGCGGGCGAACTGGTGGCCCTCGACGAGCAGGACCGCGGCGTCTGGGACCGCGCGCTGATCGCCGAGGGGCACCGGCTGGTGCGCGAACGCCTCGCCGCCGGGGTGGCGCCGGGCCGCTACCAGATCCTCGCGGCGATCAACGCCGTGCACACGTCGGCCCGCGACATCCGCGACACCGACTGGTCGCAGGTCGTCGCCCTCTACGACCAGCTGGTCCGGGTCGACGCCTCGCCGGTCGTCGCCCTCAACCGGGCGATCGCGGTCGCCGAACTCGACGGCCCGGAGGTGGCCCTGGCGGCCGTCGGCCGGCTCGAGGACCAGCTGGCCGGCTACCACGCCTACCACGCGACCCGCGCCGACCTGCTGCGCCGGCTGTCCCGCGGGGCCGAGGCCCGGGCGGCGTACGACAAGGCGATCGAGCTGGCGGGCAACACGGCCGAGGTCGCGTCCCTGAAGCGCCGCCGGGACCGGCTGAGTTAGTCCACAGTGGACGCTACTGCTCGGCTATTCGTGTGGATCGCCCTCGCCGCAGCACAACTCGCGCGGTGCTTCGGCTACTGTCCGCGGCAAGGGAGACCGGCGTCGCCGGTCGAGGAGGGGAGTCATCGTGCTGCGGATTTTCCGAAGATCGCTGGCGGCCGTGGTCGTGTTTTCCGGGGCGCTGGCGGGGACCGCGCAGGCCGCCCCGGGCGGGCCGGTCGACCTCGGGACCCTGCCGGGCGACGACGAGAGCATCGTCCTGGCGGTCAACGAGGCGGGGGTGATGGTCGGCCTTTCGTCCGTGGGCACCAATCCGCGGCGGGACCTCCCGGTCCGCTGGGACGCCGACGGCGTCATCACCGCGCTGCCGACCCCCGGCGGCAGTGCGGGACAGGTGCGGGACATCAACGAGCTCGGGGAGTCGGCCGGCTACGTGCTGACCGCGACCGACGCCGTGCCGGCCCGCTGGGACGCCCAGGGCCAGGCGACCACGCTGCAGGTCCCGCCCGGCTTCCACAACGCCACCGCCTTCGCGATCAGCGACACCGGCGTGGTCGTGGGGAACTGGCTGACGCCGGCCAACGAGTACCACGGCTTCCGCTGGGACCCGGACGGCCAGGCCACCGACCTGGGCACGCTGCCCGGCGAGACCTGGAGCATGGCCGAGGACATCTCCGCCGACGGCCGGATCGTCGTCGGCGGCGCCCAGCGCGCCGGGGCGAACCACGCCGTGCGCTGGGTCGACGGCGGGCCGATCACCGAGCTGGCGCCGCAGAGCCCGAGCAGCGGGGCCCACCTGGTCAACGCGGGCGGGGTCGCCGCCGGAACCACGAGCGGGCCCATCGTCCCGGCGACCTGGGACACCGGCGGCACGGCCCACCCGCTGGCCTGGCCCAGCCCGTACTCGGTCTGGATCTCCTGGATCGGCTCCACCGGCTACGTCGTGGGCTACGGCTACCTCACCCCGCCGGCCCGCTCGGCGGTGCGCTGGGCCCCCGACGGCACCGTGGCCGTCCTGGCCGACGACGGCTCCAGCGCCGACGTCCAAGGGGTCGACGCGGAGGGCACCGCGGTGGGCACGCTCCGGAGCCGGGCGACCGTCTGGTACCGGAACGGGCCGCGCACGCAGCTCGCCATGCTGCCCGGCAGCACCCGCAGCGAAGCTTCCCGGATCACCGACAGCGGCCGGGTCATCGGACGGGCCAATACCGCGGCCGGGAAGTACCACGGGGTGTTCTGGACCCTCCGGTGAGGCCCTGACCCGATCCGGGGCCGGGCCGTGTCACGGCCGTGATCACCGCGCCGCAGGCTGTACCGAATGCGAACTGGGGTTTTCCTGCGGTGGCTGGGGCATCCGCTGACCATCGGCGCCACCACGGTGCTGCTGCTCAACGACCAGGTGTTCAAACCGTGGTGGCCGGGGCTCGTCACCGGCAAGCTCAGCGACTTCGCCGGGCTGGTGGCGGCCCCGCCGGTGCTCGGGCTGCTCCTCGGTCTGTTCCTCGCCGGCCGGACCGCCGCCGCGGCCGCGGTGCTGGTGACCGGCGCGGGGTTCGCGCTGGTCAAGCTGACCGCCGCGGGCGCCGGCGTCGCGTCCGCGGCGTGGTCGGTCGTCAACGGGCCATCGGTGATCCTGGCCGATCCGACCGACCTGGTCGCGCTGCCCGCGCTGGGCCTGTCCTGGTGGGCCTGGCGCCGGGTGACGTCGGCCCCGCCCCTGCCGGTGCGGCTGCGGGTGGTGGCCGCGGTCCCGTTCACCGTGCTGGCGATCACGGCGACGTCGGCGCCCAGCGACAACACCCCGGCCGTGCAGTCCGTGCGGAGCGAGGGCACGCAGGTGGTGATCGAGGCAGGCGGCGGGTTCTACGGCTCCGTCTCGGGCGTCGACGGCTGGCGGTTCCTCGAGGAGGCGCCCCCGCCGCCCTGGCCGACGCCCCGGAAGCGGGTCGAAGCCTGCGCGCCCGAGGCGGCGACGCACTGCTACCGCGTGCACGGCGCCGACGTCGTCGACGACACGCGCGGCGGCCGGCTGCTCGGCGTCGACGAAACGACCGACGGCGGCCGGACCTGGCACACCGCCTGGGAGGTGCCCGCCGTCCGGTGGGAGTTCGTCCAGCGGCAGCACCCGTTTCCCGCCGGGATCGTCAACGTGGCCAAACTGGCCAGCACGGAGGTCGCCGTCCGCGCCGTCCCGGGTGGACACCAGGTGATCGTGGCCAACGGCGTGGAGGGGCTGGCCGTCCGCGACGCCGGCGGGACCTGGCGCCGGGTGCCCGTCGTGGACGCCGGAACCGGCCTGGACATCCGGCCGGTGCCGCTCACCGCGTTCGGCCGGGTGATCGGGGTGGACGTCATGACGGCCGGGCTGCTCGCCCTGCTCGCGCTGGCGATCGGGACGGCGGTGGCGGCCGGCCGGGTCCGCGCCCGGCACGGCCGCGGGCTGATGGCGGCGCTGCCCGTCACCCTGTTCCTCTTCGCCTCCGTCCCGATCAGCGGCATCGTGGTGTTCTTCGGTTCGAACGCCGGGCAGTCGACCCTGCTCTGGCTGGTGACCGAGGTGTGCCTGCTCGGCGTCGGTGCCGCGCTCGTCGTGGCACCACGACGGCCGCTGTCCCGGCCGCGCATGCCGGTGGTGGTCGCGGCCGCCGTCCTGCCCGGACTGGCCTCCGTCGTGCCCGCGCTGGGCTGGACGCTCGGTCACCCGCAAGAGCCGGCCCCGGGCATCCTCGGGCCGATCCTCGCCGCGGCGTGCCTGCCGGTGGTCGTCGCGGCCGGCTGGTGGGCGGGCGCGCGCGACCCGGACCCGGACCCGCGGGTGGAACCGCCGTGGCCGCCGCTGTCCTGGCCGCCGCAGGATTCGATCGGGCCACGGCCGGGGTCGTAGCGCAGAGGCAGGCGCGCCGCCGTTTCGCGCGCCGAGCCGGCGTCAGCGCTGGAGGGTCAGCACGGCGGGCCGCCAGGGCAGGTGGTTGTAGTCGGTGCCGTCGGACGCGGGGTTGCGGCCCTGATACAGCAGTTGCAGGTGGCAGGGGTCGACCGTCTTGGTCTGGTCCGGGTTGGTGCGGATCAGGTCGCCGTGGCTGATGTCGTTGGTCCACGTCGCGCCGCTGTTGGCCTTGCCCGCGAACGGGTTGCTCTCGGTCGCGGCCTGCGGGGTCCACGTGCCGCCCAGGCTGGTGGCGGTGAACGAGCGGAAGAAGCGGCCGCCCGCGCCCATCGCCTCGACGAGCATCAGGTATTGGTTCTGGCCCTGGACCTTGTAGACCTCGACGGCTTCGAAGAGGTTGGCCGTGGTGTCGCTCATGATCGTCGTGTAGTTCGAGCCGAAGCTGCCCGGGAAGTTGCCGATCGGCATGCTCGCCCGGTAGATCTTGCCGTTGTCACCGGCGAAGAACAGGTACATGTTCGTGCCGTCGCCGATGAGGGTCTGGTCGAGGGGCGCGCCGCCGGGGATGGTGCCGGTGAACAGCTCCTGCGGGGCGGACCAGCCGTTCGCGTTGGTGGGGTCGCTCGACGTCCGGTAGCTGAAGGTGGTCGGGCCCCACTGGTAGGCGAGCACCCAGATGTTCCTGGGGGCGAAGTAGAACAGCGTCGGGGCGACCGTGCCGATGGTCATTCCGGTCTGGCCGGCCGAGGCCATGTCGGACCAGTTCGTGAAGGGGCTGAACGCCATCGAGCCGTACGACCCGGACGTGTCGGTCGTCGACCCGTAGACGACGTGCTTGCCGTTGTAGACCACGCTGCTGAAGTCCTTGAGCGCGAGCCAGCCCGCCTTCGGTTCGGCCAGCGGGCCCGTCGAGGACCAGCGGTAGGACGCCGGGAGGGCGCACGAGGCGGTGTCGCCGAGCTTGACGAGCTGCCACTGCTGGTTGGCGCCCTTCCAGTCGCCGTACTGGACGACGGCGGCGCCGTCCGCGGTCGACGCGCCGGTCACCTCCACGGCCTTGCCGCTGTTGCGGTTGAGCAGGCGGAGGTAGCCGCCGTCGGAGTCGGCGAGGCTGAACTGCTGGTTGGTGCCGTTGAGGTCGGTCCACTGCTGGACCTTCGCGCCGTCCGCGGTCGACCGGTTGCCGATGTCGAGGACCTTGCCGGAGTTCTTCGACTTCAGCCGGTAGAAGCCGTTGCCGGAGTCCACGAACTGCCACTGCTGGTTGGCGCCGTCGTGGCGGGACCACTGGTGGATCGCCGCGCCGTCGGCGGTGGACGCCCCGGGAACGTCCAGCACCTTGCCGCTGTTGCGGTTGACCAGCACGTACCACGCACTCGTGTCGACGGTGGCCGCCGACGCCGCGCCGGGGTGGAGCACGACCGCCGCGGTGGCCGCGAGCACGGTGGTGAGCACGGCGATCAGCGCGCGCGTCCTCCGGCTGCGCCGGACGCGAACCGCTCGGTGGGATGAACTCATCGGTTCTCCTTCGCGGATCTGTTAGCGCTAACAATCAGCCCGGAAAAATGTAGAACTTTTCTCGTGTGCCGTCAACTTTCGATTTCGTCGAATTCATCGGACAACGCCGGGAAGCAGTAGTCCGGGCGGCGGGCTGTCCCACGGGTCGAACACGGGTGGCGCGGTGTAGTCGTCGGTGCTGACCTGGGAAAGGTCGACTTCGCCGCCGGTGAACCGGGCCCCGCGGAAACTTACTTCACCACCGGTGAACGCGGCGCCGTCGAACTGGACGCGGCCGCCGCTGAACTCCGCGTTTTCGAAAGTCACCCGGGCGTCGCCGTCGAACGTGGCGCCACCGAACCAGACTTCGCCGCCGCTGACGTGCATTCCGTCGAACGACGTCCAGCCGCCGGGAAACCGGGCCAGGCTGAGCAGCAACCGGCCGCCGGTCACCCGGATGTCCGCGAAATCGGCGGAGCGGAGCACGGCCCGCAGGAGGTTGAACTCGTGACCGTGCCAGCCGACCGGCGCTCCCGGGCGCAGGTGATCGCTGATCACGCTGGTGATCGAAAGGCGCACCTCGGATTCTTCGTCGTGGTACCACGGCGAATCGATCGCGGGCTCGTACGGGATGCGCAGGTACGCGCACAGCACGTCGATGCACACCTGGCGCTGCTCGAGCCATTCGTCGGCCAGGCTGGCCATGGCGTAGATCCCGGCGAGCCGGACGGTCGGCTTCTCGTGGCCGATCTGCGCGCACGCACTGGCGAAGCGGTCATTGAGCACCTTGACGCGCTCACGAGCCTCGGCGATCTCCCCGATCCGCTGCTTGCGGTAGGCGACGACCAGCGCCACCACCCCGCCGACCCCGGCCACCACCGACAAGGCGATCTTGACGACGTTCAGCCGCGTGTCCGCACTCGGCGCGGCGGGCAACCCCAGCGCCAGCCACAGGAGCCCGGCCGCGACGGCGAACACGCCGAGCCCGATGCAGACCACCGCGACGAGGTGCCGTTTGATGGACCACAGTCCGGTGGTCGGTGCGTTCGTCGAAGCCACGGCGAAATCCTAGAGCGCGTCCGGAGCCGGCGTGGGTGTTTCCGGGCGGCGGGGCAGGGTCAGCGTGAACACCGCGCCGCCGTCGTTGTGCGCGGTCAGGTCGCCGCCGTGGAGCAGCGCCGTGGCGGGCGGCCTCACCGGCGCCTGGCACCGGACCACGGTCACGGTTCCCGCGGATCCCGTTGCCACCGAACGGAAGTTCTGCTGAGACGCTCCCACAGCTTCGCGGCCAGAACGGCGACGGTCAGCAGCGCGACGCTGCCGGCGACGTCCAGGACGTAGTGGTTCCCGGTGGCGAAGACGTCCGCCACCATGAGCGCCGGGAACAGCCACGCCAGCAGCGCCAGCCGGGGATGCGTGGCCCGCAGGACGGTCCACACGGCATACGCGCACCACAGCGACCAGCCGACGTGCATGCTCGGCATCGCCGTGTGGTGGGTGGGCCTCGTCCAGCTCTCCACGGCCAGGAAGTCGTACCTGGCCACGATGTCGACCGCCCCCGGCAGGGCGAACCGCGGCGGCGACATCGGCACCGCCCAGTAGACCGGCAGCACGAGGGCCATCATCGCGACCATCGTCCGGCGGACGTGGCGGTAGCTGCCGGCGTGCCGGACGAACACCCACAGCAGCACACCGGCGACCACCAGGTAGTACAGCCGGTACAGGTACACCGCCAGGTGTGCGAGGACCGGCTGCCCGGCCAGCCAAGCGTTCACGCTCAGTTCGATGTCGAGGTGCGCCGAGTGTTCGAGGGCCTGCAGGGCCCGCGCATTGGCTTCGGCGGCCGCGAAATCCTTGCCCACAGCGGCGTCGAGACGCGCGAAGAGCAGGAACCACAGCACCAGGAAGGTCAGCTCGACGAGCACTCCGGGGCGCTCACCGGTGCCCCGGACGAGCGTCGCCTTCACGCCGGGAGGGTCCGCCGCAGGAATTCCGTGGTCAGCTCCCAGGCCCGGGCCGCCGCTTCGGGGTGGTGGAACATCGGCGCCACGTTGTTGTGGAAGGCGTGCCCGGCGTCCTCCTGCACGTGGATTTCCGCCCCCGGGTGCGCGGCGACGGCCGCCTCCACCACGGCCACATCGGACCGCGGGATGTACGGGTCCTGCCCGCCGAAGTGGAACTGGATCGGGCACTCGACCCGGGACAGCCCGTCGATCTGGGCCGCGACCGTGGAGCCGTAGAAGGAGACCGCCACGTCCGGATCACCCTCGACCGCCGCCGCGAACGCCAGCGAGCCGCCCAGGCAGAAGCCCAGGACGCCGACGCCGCCGGCCACCGACGGCAGCGAACGCAGGTGGGCGACCGTGGCCAGGACGTCCGCCACCGCGAGCGCGGGGTCGAGTGTGCTCGCGACCTTCATCGACGCCGCGACCCCGGCTTCGTCGTGCGTCGAGGACCAGCCCGGCGCCGTCCGCCAGAACAGTTCCGGGACGGCCACCACGTATCCCATCCCGGCCAGGTCGGCCGCGACCGAGCGCAGGTAGTCGTCGAGGCCGAAGATCTCCTGGACCAGCACCAAGCCGGGTCCGCGGCCGGACGGGGGGTGCCAGATCGGGAGGTCGGCGAGCATCGGGTTCGTCACCCGATCACCGTACTGGTTCCGGGGCCGGGAGCGTCCTAAGTTGGGGTGCCGACCAAGGAGGCGTGATGGCTGAACAGACCAAATACGTCCTGGACGAAGCCGATCTCCCGACCCAGTGGTACAACGTCATCCCCGACCTGCCCGAGCCGCCGCCACCGCCGCTGCACCCCGGCACGCGCGAGCCCGTCGGCCCGGACGACCTCGCGCCGCTGTTCCCGCAGGCGCTCATCGCCCAGGAAGTGACGACGGATCGCTATGTCGACATCCCGGAGGAGGTCCGGGAGGTCTACCGGCTCTGGCGCCCGTCGCCGCTGTTCCGGGCGCGCCGGCTGGAGAAGGCGCTGGGCACGCCCGCGCGGATCTACTACAAGTACGAGGGGGTCAGCCCGGTCGGGTCGCACAAGCCGAACACCGCGGTGCCGCAGGCGTTCTACAACGCGGCCGAAGGCGTCACGCGGCTGACCACCGAGACCGGCGCCGGCCAATGGGGGAGCGCGCTCGCCTTCGCGTGCGCGCAGTACGGGCTGGAGTGCGAGGTCTGGCAGGTCCGCGCGTCCTACGACCAGAAGCCCTACCGCAAGCTGATGATGGAGACGTTCGGCGCGACCGTCCACCCGAGCCCGTCCGAGCTGACCGAGTCCGGCCGCGCGATCCTCAAGCAGCACCCGGATTCCACGGGCAGTCTCGGGATCGCGATCAGCGAAGCCGTCGAGCAGGCGGCGCAGGACCCGGACGCGCGGTACGCGCTGGGCAGCGTGCTCAACCACGTGCTGCTGCACCAGACGGTGATCGGCGAGGAGGCCCTCAAACAGTTCGAGCTGGCCGGCGACACCCCGGACGTCCTGGTCGGTTGCACCGGCGGCGGGTCCAACTTCGGCGGGCTCGCTTTCCCGTTCCTGCGCGAGAAACTGGCGGGCCGGATGAACCCGGTGATCCGCGCGGTCGAGCCGGCCGCGTGCCCCTCGCTGACGCGCGGGAAGTACGCCTACGACTTCGGCGACACGGCCGGGCTCACGCCGTTGCTCAAGATGCACACGCTCGGCCACGAGTTCATCCCGGACCCGATCCACGCGGGCGGGCTGAGGTACCACGGGATGTCCCCGCTGATCTCGCACATCTACGAGCTCGGCCTGATCGAGGCGATCGCCATCGGTCAGCAGGAGTGCTTCGCGGCGGGGGTCCGGTTCGCCCGGTCGGAAGGCATCATCCCGGCACCGGAGCCGACGCACGCGCTGGCGGCGTGCATCCAGGAAGCATTGCGGTGTAAGGAAAGCGGTGAGGAGAAGGTGATCCTCACGGCGTTGTGCGGTCACGCTCATCTGGATCTGCCGGCGTATGGCGCGTACCTCGCCGGGAACATGGTGGACGACGAGCTGTCCGATGCGGTCCTCGAGGAATCCCTGGCGGCGCTGCCTTAGAGGGCGTCCGGGATCTCCGGGCGGGTGAGCTCGGTGCGGGCGGTCGCCAGGACCACGCGGTCGCGGCCGCCCGCCTTCGCTTCGAACACCGCGTCGTCGGCAGCCTGGAGGAGGATCGTGTACTCCGTGGCCGTTTCCGGGTACACCGCCGCGCCGATCGAGGCCGTCAGACCGCTGATCACCTCGGGCTTGCCCGGGCGGATCACCGGGACCGGCACCTCGATCCGGGCGATCGCCCGGCGGATGCGGTCCGCGACCGACGCGATCTCGGCGCTGGTCGTGCCCGGCAGGAGGACCACGAACTCGTCGCCGCCGAAGCGGCCCACGTAGTCGCCGCCGCGGACCGAGCCCTGGATCGCCGCCGCCACCGAGCGCAGGACCTCGTCGCCCGCCAGGTGGCCGTTGTCGTCGTCGATGGCCTTGAAGTGGTCGATGTCGATCATCAGCACGCCGGCCGTCGAGGACAGCTCCGCCGCGCGGGCGAGCTCGTTGCGGGCCAGCTGCACCCAGAACTCCGGCGCGAGCAGCGCCGTCTTGGAGTCGGTGCGCGCGGCCGCCTGGAACTGGGGGAGCAGCAGGCCGATGTGCAGCGCCACCGGCGTCACCATGAGCACCGGAAGCAGCCACGGCCGGACCGTCATCACCAGCGCGATCCCGCAGCCGACCCCCACCGCGGCCAGCACGATCAGCACGTCGGACGGGTTGCCGAACGCCTGCCGCGGCGGCTTGCCCGGATTGCTCATCAGGATGGCCAGGATCACGAGCACGTAGTTCAGGCCGAAGTAGACGATCCCGGACGTCAGCAGCGCGAGCATCCCGCCGAAGCCGTCCAGGTAGGGGACGTAGGGCGCCACGTGCCCGGTGCCGGCCCACAGCACCGCCCCCGCGGCGGCGCAAGCGAGGATCACGGTCGCGCCGGAGAACACTTTCCGGTGAATCACCCCGCGCCGTTTGTAGACCCGGACCCAGGAATGGGCATAACTCACGACGATGACCAAGGTGGCCAACGGCGGCGGCAGCAGGAGCAGCCCGGCGAAGATCCAGATCGACTGCAGGTGCATGTGCGGCCGGCCGTCGGCGGCCAGCTCCCGGATGCGCTCGATGCGTTGCGCCGCTTCGAGGTGCACGACCTCACCGGCGAGGATCAGTCCACACCAGAGCAACGATTGGGTGGTGATCGGCACCAGCGCGGCCGTCGAGACGACCGCGATCAGCGCCAGGGCGTCGACGATGAGGACGTAGCCGAACACCGGAGTGGCCAGCTTCCACATCGCCCACGTTCGGAAACCTGATCGTGGACGTTCTGAGCTGGGCTTTCGCCCTGGGGACCCGGACAATCCCACGAAACGCCCTTCTGCTCAGGATGAAACTCTTCGCAGAATTCGTCACTGTAATCGAATGAACGCGGTGTGTCACTAGGCTGGTCGGGCTACCGCCCGGTCACTCACCGTGCAAGATCCCTCACGGAACTGGAGAAATCATGTCGCACTTCCTGCCCAACGCCAACATCGTCCCGTCCCGCCGCCGCGCGCTGCGGCCGACCGACTGGACCCGGCAGCTCCCCACCGACTGGACCCGCGCGATCCCCACCGACTGGACCCCGCGCCGGCTCCCGACCGACTGGACCGCCCGCGAACTCCCCACCGACTGGACGGTCCGCGAGCTCCCGACGGATTGGACGCGGCCCGGCGTCTCGCCAGCCGAGTGCCCCACCGACTGGACCCCGCGCAGCATCCCCACGGACTGGACCCAGGCCTGACCCGTGCCCGGTGGCCGGCCTCCGGGCCGGTCACCGGGGATCCGGTTGGGCGCCGCTCGGTCGGGTCGCGTCGGATGCCGCCGGTGCGCCTGGCCGGTTTTGCCTGACCTGGTCTTACCGCGGGGGTCCTGAGGGGCCGCTCGGTCGGGCCGCGCCGACTGCCGCCACCGCGCCCGATCGCGCCTGCCAACCCCCGTCACCGGCAATCCGCCCTTCGCCACAGCCGGGCGGCACTCAGCGCCGCCAGCACCCCCACCGCGCCCGCCCCCGCCACCACCCCGTGCGGGGCCCAGCGCTCGGCCGCCAGCCCCGCCAGAACCACACCGAGCCCCTGGGACACCCGCAACGCCGTCAACGCGAACCCGAACGCCTGGGCTCGCTGCCCCTCCGGTGTGAGCTGTACGAACGTCGTGTTCGCGATCAAGTTGTACGAACTGGCCACTCCGCACAGCGTGAACAGCGCCAACGTGGCCAACAGGTCCGGCCGCATGGCGCACCCCGCCAACGCCGCGCACGCCAGGACCGCGAGCGGTCCCAGCAGCGGGCCCCGTTGCGACTGGGGGATGCGGGACAGCGCCGCCATCCCCAGCACGTTCCCCAGCGCGAACGCCCCCAGCAGCAAGCCGACCACCACCGCGCCGCCGCCGAGTTCGGCGGCGTACGGGGCCGCGATCGCCTCGCCCGCTATGTAGGTCCCCGACACGCAGCCCAGCGCCACCAGGGCGAGGCGGCGGCGGTCGCCCGCCACCACCGTCCAGCCCGTGCGGATGTGGCGCCACCAGCGCACGCCCGTCGAGCCCGGGGGTCTCGGGGCCACGCCGGCGACCAGGAACAGGGCCGACACCGCGAAGGTCGCCGCGTCCGTCAGCAGGGCGCCGCTTGTGCCCAGGCCCGCCACGAGGAGCCCGCCGAGGGCGAAGCCGGCGACCTGGCCCGCCTGGACCAGCATCATCAGCAGGCCCATCCCGGGCACGAACGTCTCGCCCGGCAGCACCTGCGGCAGCAGCGTCGCCCGCGCGGAGCTCCAGACCGGGTTGAACAGCTGGACGCCGACCAGCAGCGTCGCCACCGCCGGGAGCGGGAGGCCCGGTACCGCCATCGCGGCCACCGCGAGCGCCCGCAGGATGTCCGCCAGGACCATCACCGTGCGCGGTGGGTAGCGGTCGGCGAGCCCGGACAGCAGCGGCCCGCCGATCAGGTCCGGCAGGAACGTCAGCGCGTACGTCAGCGCCGCCCAGCCCGGCGAGTTCGTCCGGTCGTACACCAGGATCGACAGCGCGACCCGGGCCAGCTGGTCACCGGTGACCGAGACCAGCTGGGCCGAGAACAGCGCCCGGAACTCGGTCACGGCGAGGACGTCCCGGAACCCGACCGCGCGCCCGCTCATGGGCACTCAGGGTACCGCCGCGAACGCCCAGCGTGAACGTCCGTTAGGAGGTCACTGCCCCTCGCCGCAGACGATTTTCGGTTGCGGGTTGTAGTGGACGGTCCGGGTCGAGCGGCTGACCTCGCGGCCGGTGGCGGCGTCCTTGAGCACGCGGGTGTTGCTGGTGGTGAACCCCTGCGCGCCGTTCGACGCGTGGCAGTTCTCGGCCGGCCCCGGCTTGGTCGGTGGGTCGCTCTGGTTGGTCTGGGTGCCCTCGATCGACTCGACGGTGTAGCGCTTGGTGCCCCACAGCTTCACGGTGATCGACGACGGCGTCCAGATCGTCTGGATCGCGATGCCGGTCGGCGCGTCGTTGGTGAACTTGAGGTCGATGACGCTGGAACCGTTGGGGTTCTGGAACACCGTCGCCTCGCGCGCGGCGGGGTAGCGGCTGATGTAGTAGCTGTGCTCCTTGTGCCCCGCGTCCTTCAGGCCCGCGAAGTAGGACGCGTTGTACAGCGTGGTCGCGAACTGCGAAATGCCGCCGCCGACCTCGCGGCCGGGGGCGCCGTCCTTGATCACGCCCGCCTCGACGTACCCCTGGGCCGTGCCGCGCGGGCCGGTGAACCCGTTGAGGCTGAAGGTTTCCCCGGGCTTGACGATCGCGCCGTTCACCTTCTGGGCGACGGTCCGGATGTTCACCCCGGAGTCGGCCGCGAACTTCTGGGTGGTGAACTCGCCGACGACCTCCTTGATGCCGAGCTGGTTCGCCTGCTCGGTGGTCACCTTCGCCGGGCTGTCCTTGTAGACGGCGGCCACCTCGCGGCCGTCGGTCTTCTTCAGGACGTCGGGCAGCGGCTTGAGGCTGGGGTCCCAGTCGACCGTCCGGCCGTCGGTGGAGGGGTCCACCGCGGGCTTGCCGCCCTCGAAGACGACGGTCGCGTCCTTGCCCTCCTTCTCGGTGGACTTCAGCTGCGGCCCGGCGGCTTCGGCGATCTTCGCGTTGTCGATCTTCGGCGTCAGCCCGCCGCCCTCGGCGGGCTCGAAGCCGATCGCCGCGGCGATCGCCTCCGGCTTCACGGTCGCGTTCTTGCCTTCGCCCTTGACCACCAGCGGGCCGGAGACGGCGGGCCGCGCGAACCCGTCGAGCGCCGCCTGGACGCCTTCGGGCGTGGTGCGCACCGGCGTGCTGGTCACCGGCAGCGCCAGGGTCTCCCCGCTCGCCCACTTCTCGACGACGGCGGCGGTCGCGGCCGGGACGTCGAGCTTCTGCCCGGCCTTCGGCGGGACGGCGACCGGTGCGGCACCCTCGAACTTCACGGTGCCCTCGACCGGGTCGCGGTCGACCTGACCGCGCAGCGCCTCCAGCGCGGCGGTGAGCTTCGCCTGGTCGGAGTGGCTCACCACGCCGACCTCGCGGCTGGAGAACAGCGACGCCAACCGCGTGAAGGGGTTCAGCGGCTGCTCACCGGCCTGGTCGAGGGTCTGCGGCCAGTCGAGCTTCAGCCCGGCGAGCGTCGGCGACAGCGTGCCCTGGTACTCGCCCGCGGTGACGGCGAGCGGGCGCGTCAGCCGCGGCTCGATCTTCCCGCGCAGTTCCTGTTCGGCCGCTTCCCGGCCCATGCCGCCGACGTCGACGCCGGCCACGGTCACCCCGCGCGGGACGCTGCCCTGGCTGATCAGGATGTCGATCCCGTAGATCGCGACCAGCACGCCGAAGACGCCGCCCGCGATCAGGCCGGCCTTGCGAAACGAGCGCTTCGCGGGGGCGGGGCCCGGTGCCGGCTCGGGCCGGACGACGGGCAGGACGTCGGTCTGCTCGCCGTGCGAGTCGGGCCAGTGCGGTTCGTGCGGCAACTCTCCACCCCTTCGACGCGGCACCGGGTTGCGACGGTGACGGGATCAGCGTACGGGGCACCCGGACAAGCCGTACGACTCGCCCTTATGGGGGATGAATCGGTCACGGATCAGTGAACTCGGCCGACTTCACCGCGCGTCCGGCTCGGGATTGTGTCCCGCCCGGGCGAGGAAATCGAAGTCGCAGCCTTCGTCGGCCTGCGTGATGTGTGCGGAGTAGAGCGCGCCGTAACCGCGTTCGAACCGCGGCGCCGGGGCGGTCCATTCCGCACGCCGCCGCTCGAGTTCCGCATCGGACACCTCGAGCCGCAGCGTCCGCGAAGGAACGTCCAAGGTGATCAGGTCGCCGTCGCGGACCAGGGCGAGCGGGCCGCCGACGTGCGATTCGGGCGCCACGTGCAGCACGCAGGCGCCGTAGCTCGTCCCGCTCATCCGCGCGTCGGAGATCCGGACCATGTCGCGGACGCCCTGTTCGAGCAGGTGGGCGGGGATCGGCAACATCCCGTACTCGGGCATGCCGGGGCCGCCGAGCGGGCCGGAACCGCGCAGCACCAGCACCGAGTCCGCGGTGATCGCCGGGTCGTCGATCCGCTTCTTGAGGTCGGGGTGGTTCTCGAAGACGACGGCCGGGCCGGTGTGCGTCAGCAGGTGCTTCTCGGCCGCGATGTGCTTGATGACCGCGCCCGACGGCGCCAGGTTCCCGTGCAGCACCGCGACCCCGCCCTCGGCGGCGACCGGGTTGTCCCGTGTCCGGATGACGTCGTCGTTGTGGACGCGCGCGCTCGCGAGGTTCTCGCCGAGCGTCCGGCCGGTGACGGTGAGGCGGTCCGGGTGCAGCAGATCGGTGAGCCGCGACAGCAGCCCGGGCAGGCCGCCGGCGTAGTAGAAGTCCTCCATCAGCCAGTCGCCGCCGGGCCGGATGTTCGCCAGCACGGGCACGCGCCGGGCGATCGCGTCGAAGTCGGCGAGGCTGACCGGGATGCCGCTGCGGCCGGCCATCGCGATCAGGTGGATCACGGCGTTGGTCGAGCCGCCGAGGGCGAGCACGGTGGTGATCGCGTCGGCGTAGGCCCGCTTGTCCAGCACCTGCGTGACGGTCAGGTCTTCCCACACCATGCCGACGATCCGGGCGCCGCTGGCCGCGGCCATCCGGTGGTGCGCCGAGTCGACGGCGGGGATCGACGCCGCGCCCGGCAGCGTCACGCCGAGCACCTCGGCGGCCGAGGTCATGGTGGACGCCGTCCCCATCGTCATGCAGTGGCCCGGCGAGCGGGCCAGCCCGCGCTCCAGTTCGGACATTTCGGCGTCGCCGATGAGGCCGGCGCGCTTGTCGTCCCAGTACTTCCACATGTCGGTGCCGCTGCCGAGGACCTCGTTGCGCCAGTGCCCGCGCAGCATCGGCCCGGCCGGGACGAAGATGGCCGGCAGCCCGGCGCTGGCCGCGCCCATCAGCAGCGCCGGCGTGGTCTTGTCGCAGCCGCCCATCAGGACGGCCCCGTCGATCGGGTAGGACCGGAGGATCTCCTCGGTTTCCATCGCCAGGAGGTTGCGGTAGAGCATGGGGGTCGGCTTCTGGTAGGTCTCCGACAGCGTGGCGACCGGGAACTCCAGCGGGAAGCCGCCGGCCTGCCAGACACCGCGCTTGACCTGCTCGGCGCGTTCGCGCAGGTGCAGGTGGCACGGGTTGATGTCCGACCAGGTGTTGAGGATGCCGATGACCGGTTTGCCGAGGTGCTCTTCCGGGTTGTAGCCGAGCTGGCGGCTGCGGGCGCGGTGGCTGAAGTTGCGCAGTTCGTCGCCGCCGAACCACCGGTGGCTGCGGAGTTCCTCGGGTTTCTTCATGCGATCCAGTATGGCATCTGATATACGATCGAGGCGCCTGGTTGAATTGGGGTTCACAGATCGAGGGAGCGCGCCATGACCGGGACGTTCAGCCTGCCCGCCTCCCGGACCGAAGTGGTCCTGGAGGAGATCCGCCGCGGCATCCTGACCCGGGAACTCGTCCCCGGGCAGCCGCTCGTCGAAGCGGAGCTGGCCGCGCGGCTCGGCGTGTCGAAGACCCCGGTGCGCGAGGCGCTCAAGGTGCTGTCCAACTCCGGGCTGGTGACGTTCAGCCCGTACAAGGGCGCGTCGGTGATCACGGTCGACGCCGAGCTCGCGAAGTCCGTCTACGACGTGCGGATGGTGCTCGAGCCCGAGGCCGTCCGGCGGACCGTCGAGCGGCACGACCCCGAGCTGCTGGAAGACGCGGCCGAGGCGCTGAAGGAGGCGTCGGCGGCCATCGCGGACAAGGACCAGGCCGCGCTGAGCCTGCTGAACCGCCGCTTCCACCGTGCCCTCTACTCGGGCTGCGGCAACCCGCTGCTGGTCAGCATCCTGGACGACCTCAAGGACCGCGCGGCGCTGATCAGCGTCGTCGGCTGGGAGGCCAACCCGAGCTGGAAGAAGGAGTGGACCGAGCACAAGGCGGTCCTCGCGGCGGCGAAGAAGGGCGACGCCGAGGGCGCGGCCGCGCTCCTGCGCGACCACATCGGCGGGTTCCTGGATCGGGTGCTGAAGGCCATCGGATGAAGCTGCTGCTGATCTCGGACACCCACCTGCCGGCCCGGGCGCGCGAGCTGCCGCCGCAGGTGTGGGCCGAGGTCGCGGCCGCCGACGTCGTCGTGCACGCGGGCGACTGGGTCGAGGTCGCCCTGCTCGACGAGCTGGCGGCGCGCAGCAAGCGGCTGATCGGCGTGTACGGCAACAACGACGGCCCGGCGCTGCGGGCCCGCCTGCCGGAGATCGCGCGGGCGGAGCTGGCCGGCGTCCGCCTGGCGGTGATCCACGAGACGGGCGCGAAGCAGGGCCGTGAGCAGCGGTGCGACGCGCAGTTCCCGGACACCGACGTGCTGGTCTTCGGCCACAGCCACATCCCGTGGGACACCGTGACGCCGTCCGGGCTGCGCCTGCTCAACCCGGGTTCGCCGACCGATCGGCGTCGCCAGCCGTACTGCACGTACCAGACCGCCGTGGTGCGCGAGGGTGCCTTGACGGACGTCGAGCTGCACCAACTGCCCCGGAGGGGGTAAACAGGTCCCATGGATCCGGCATGGGCGTTGCGGGAGATCGCGTTCCAGCTCGAACGCGCGGGTGAGCCGACCTACCGCGTCCGCGCGTTCCGCAACGCGGCGGCGACGGTCGACAAAACCGGCGCCGAGAAGCTGGCTCAGATGGTGGAGAACGGCACGCTGACGTCGCTGCCGGGGATCGGCAAGGCCACGGCGGGGGTGATCGAGGACGCGCTGGCCGGCCGTGATCCGGCGTACCGGGGGAAGATCGTCGAAAAGGAACTGCCGGGCGGAGAGCCCCTGCGGTCGGCGTTGCGCGGCGACTGCCACACCCATTCCGACTGGTCGGACGGCGGCAGTTCGATCGGCGAGATGGCGGTGGCGGGCCGCGACCTCGGCCACGAGTACATGGTGCTGACGGATCATTCGCCGCGCCTGAAGGTGGCGAACGGGCTGTCCCCGGACCGGCTGCGGACGCAGATGCAGATCGTCGCGAAGGCCAACGAGCTGATGGCCCCGTTCCGCCTGCTGCACGGGATCGAGGTCGACATCCTCGACGACGGCTCGCTGGACCAGGAAGAGGAACTGCTGGGGCAGCTGGACTTCGTGGTGGCGAGCGTCCATTCGAAACTGCGCATGCCGGCGAGGGACATGACGCGCCGCATGGTGGCGGCGGTCCGCAACCCGCACGTCCGGGTGCTGGGGCACTGCACCGGCCGGCTGGTGGTGGGCCGCGGACGCCCGGAGTCGGAGTTCGACGCGGAGAAGGTGTTCACGGCGTGCCGCGAGAACGGGGTCGCGGTGGAGATCAACTCCCGGCCGGAGCGGCTGGACCCGCCGATGCGGCTGCTGCGCCTGGCGGCGGAGCTCGGCTGCGAGTTCACGATCGACAGCGACGCCCACGCGCCGGGGCAGCTGGATTGGCTGGGGTACGGGTGCGAGCGCGCGATCGAGGCGGGGATCGGGCCGGAGCGCATCCTGAACACCCGCACGGCGGAAGAGCTTCTGGCCCGCTAGCCCGGCTTGCCTCGAGCGCTTCCGGTGCGCCCGAGGCAAGCCGGACCCGGCTCAGTTGATCGTGTACGAGTCGCCGTACACCTTCCACTTCAGGGGCGTGTGCAGGTCGAAGTTGCCCTCGTTGAGGAACTTCAGCTGCTCGGTGTCCACCCGGGACGTGTCCGCGTGCGCCTCTTCCTGCTTCATGATCACCTTGCGGGCGTCGAAGAACGCCTTGAGGTACGTCGTTTCGTTGCCGCCCTGGGCCGGGGTCTTCGCCTTCTTCATCGCGGCCTTGCGAATGCCACCGAAGCTGTCCGAACTGTCGCCGGGGCCGTGCATCACGATTGCGTCGTAGTACGCGAACTGGCCCAGGTTGCTCAAGCCGTCCGCCTTGCCCTGGTTCACCGACGGGTTGAAGTAGACGCGGTCGCGCTCGTTGTTCTGGGCCGTCTGGAACGCCGTGGTCGCCGCGGCCTGCTTCCAGGCGCTCTCGAACGCCGACCCCAGGCCCGCGTGGGAGTCCGTTCCGTTCACCTTGCGCAGCGCCGGAAGGTACTTGGCGAGCGGGTTGTTCGGCACCGAATTCGTGTACGCCTCGACGAGCTCCAGCATGTCGCCGGTGCCGGAGCAGAAGCCGATGATGCCCGCGGTGTAACCACGGCCGTCGCCGATGTCTTCGATGTACTTGTACTGCGCCTTCCAGTCCAGCGACGAGTTTTCCGCGCTGGAGACCAGCTTCATCGCGATCTCCTTCTTCGCCGGCGCCGAAAGGTCGCCGGCGGCGAGCACGGACGCGCTCACCGGCGCCGGAGCGGCCGAGGAGAACGCGGGCGTGGTGATCACGAGGGCCGCGACGGACGCGGCGCCGAGCGTGCCGATGAGGACCGGCCGCAACTTCTTGCTCATGGGGAGGGAACCCTTTCCGCGGGGTGCGCCGTCGGATCACGGCGGGTACGGGTGATGCGGGTGGAGCTGCGGCGTAGCGACACGGTAGCGAAGAGTCAGCGAGCTCCACAAGAGGTGGAATCCGTTCATGTTCGTGAACGGTCCAGACCACCGCAAAGGGTCCGCAAAGGACGGTCAGCGCGCCCCGGCGAACAGGCGGATGACGTCCGGCAGCACGGACACCGGGATCGTCGGGTCGATCGCCCGCTGGACGCCGAGGCCGATGCCCAGGCTGAGCAACGCCGTCGCCGCGTCGTCGGCCGACATCGGGAGCGTGATCCCGAACCGCTCGGCGTACCCGGTGAGCAGGCCGGCGATGGTGTCGCGGATGGCCTTGTCGCGCGCGGCCAGCTCGGCGCGCACGTGCGGGTCGCGCCGCGCGTTCGTCGCGAACTCGACTTCCAGGGCGGTCCAGGCCTCGTCTCCGATGCTGCGCTCGGCCCACGTCTGGAACGCCGCGAGCAGCCCTTCGACGCCTTCGGCGCCGGCCAGCGCCTCGGCGACCAGGGCGACCTGCTCGTCGTGGATCCGGTCGAGCACCGTCAGGCAGAGCTCGTCCTTGCTGCGGAAGTTCGAGTACACCGCGCCCTTCGAGTACCCGGCCTCGTCGGCGACCTTCTCCAGCGACGTCACCGAGTAGCCGTCGCGCAGGAAGAGCAGCTTGGCGGTCTCGATCAGCTGCTCGCGAGTGCGCGCCTGGCTTTCCGCGCGGGTGAGTCGGGCCATGCCGCAACTCTAGCCAACCTCGGAATCGGGGTACCGATGGTTTTCGGATACTGTTAGTCTCCGAAAATGGAACAACGCCACTTCGCGGTCCTCGTCGTCGGTGCCGGGGCGTCGGGGCTGGGTGCGGCCATCCGCCTCGCCCAGGCCGGCGTCGGCGACCTGGCCGTGCTGGAGAAGGCGGACGCGCTCGGCGGGACCTGGCGCGACAACACCTACCCCGGCTGCGCCTGCGACGTCCCGTCCGCGCTGTACTCGTACTCCTTCGCGCCCAATCCCGAGTGGACGCGCGCCTTCGCCGGCCAGGCGGAAATCCGCGCCTACTTGCAGGACACGGCCGCGCGCTTCGGCGTCACCGGGAAGATCCGCTACGGCGTCGAGGTGACGCGCGCCCAGTGGAACGCCCGGGAGTCCCGTTGGGAACTGGAGACGTCGAAGGGGCGCTACACCGCCCGGATCCTGGTCGCCGGCACCGGCCCCTGGCACGAACCGCTGATCCCGGACCTGCCCGGGCTGGCCGGGTTCCCCGGCGAGGTCTTCCACTCGGCGCGCTGGAACCACGGCTACGACCTGACCGGCAAGCGGGTCGCGGTGATCGGCACCGGCGCGTCGGCGGTCCAGTTCGTGCCGCAGATCGTGCCCCGGGTGGGCCGGCTGCACCTGTTCCAGCGCACGGCGCAGTGGGTGCTCCCGAAGCCGGACCACGCGGTCCCGGGCGTCGAACGGTTCCTGCTGCGGCGGTTCCCGGCCCTGCAGCGGGCCCTGCGCGGCGTCGAATACGGCCTGATGGAGACGCTCGGGTTCGGTTTCCGGCACCCGTGGCTGCTGCGGCAGGTGCAGAAGATCGGGCTCGCCCACCTGCGGCTCGCCGTGCGGGATCCGGCGCTGCGCCGGGCGTTGACGCCGGACTACACACTCGGCTGCAAGCGCCTGCTGATGTCGAACACGTACTACCGGGCGCTGACGCAGTCCACTGTGGACGTCCATCCGACGGCGGTGCGCTCGGTTTCCGGCAGCACGATCGTCGGCGCGGACGGCTCGACGGCGGAGGTCGACGCGATCATCTTCGGCACCGGCTTCCACATCCTCGACATGCCGATCTCGGCACGGGTGTTCGACGCCGACGGCCGCAGCCTCGACGACCACTGGAAGGGCAGCCCGCAGGCGTACGCGGGGACGTCCGTGGCCGGGTTCCCCAACCTGTACCTGCTGTTGGGCCCGAGCCTCGGCACCGGGCACTCATCGGCGTTCACGATCGTCGAGGCCCAGCTGCGGCACACGGTCGCGGCGGTCACCCGGACACTGCGTGCGGAGGGGACGTCGCTCTCGGTCCGCCCGGAGGCGCAGGCGGCGTTCAACGCGCAGGTCCAGGCGGCGTTACCCGGCACGGTGTACCAGTCCGGCGGCTGTTCGAGCTACTACACGGATGTGAACGGCCGCAACAGTTTCAGCTGGCCGTTCTCCACCGGGCGGCTGCGGGCGCAGGTCGGCGGATTCCGGGAAGCCGACTACGAGCTCGGTCAGTCCCACTCCCAGCACATCCCGTAGACGCCCGGCTGCGCGTCCAGCACCGCGATGTGGCTGGTCCCGCTCGGGCCGACCGGCAGTTCCGGCCCGGAAGCCGCCTCCCCGGCGTAGCGGTAGCACCGGACCGGCACCGCCGCCGGGTCGAAGCACGCCTGCAGGACGAGCTGACGGGCCGGGGCCCGCACGCCGAACTGCAGGTAGTTCGTCTCCGGTGGCTCCCCGTCGTAGGCGAACTCGAAGTCGAACACGTACGTCTCGCCCGCCCGCAGCGGGTAGTCGAAGCGCAGTTCGCACGCCACCAGTTCGGACGCCGCGTCCCGGCGGACGCGGCCCGGGCGGCAGCAGTGCGCCGAGCGCAGCACCGGCCGCCGGCCGCCGCCGGTCTGCGGCCGGAAGAACGACACCCAGCGGTCGACGCCGTCCGCGCGGCTGGTCACCACCAGCTCCGTGCGCACCGACCGCTCGGTGCGGTCCGCACCCAGCGTCGCCCGCTGGTGCACCGACACGAGCGCGAGCCGGGCGTTGCCGTCGAGGTCGATGCCGTCGCAGGCCGCCAGGTCGGTCGGCGCGGAGCCGAGCGCGCTGGCCAGGCTGACCCCACCGGGCCACGGCTGCGCACGGCGCTCCCGCGGCCGCGTCACCAGGCTGGTCAGCGCGTCCGCGGGCAGGCCGAGGCAGCTTTCGGCGACGGTCACCGCGTGCAGCGAACGCCGGCCCTCCGGGTGACGGCGACCCCGGCGCCAGTAGCTGAGCGTGGCCAGGCTGACCTGGGCGCCGCGGATCGCCATCCGCCGCTGCAGCGCCTCCAGGCTCAGGCCGCGCTGCCGGATCGCCTGGTCGAAGGCCGCGGCGAACGGTCCTTCCCGGACCGTCGCGGCGACCTCCGCGGGAATCGCCTCCATCCGGGTAAGCATGAGTACCGGATGCCCGCGGCGCAACGAGGGCCTGCCACCAAAGTAGGTGGCAGGCCCCGCGGGGTCAGCTCAGGGTGACCCCGGTGTCGTCCACGGCGAACGACGTCTGCAGCGACTGGTCCTCGGTCCCGGCGAACTTCAGCGTGACCGTCTGGCCCGCGTACGAAGACAGGTCGAGCGTCTTCTGGACGTACGCCGAGTTGCGGTCGAGGTTCGAGTACGTCGCCAGCGTCGCCGAGCCCGCGGACACGACGAGCTTGTCGTAGACGACGTTCTCGGTCTCGGCCGTCCACACGCGCAGCCAGAACGTCAGGCTGCGCCTTGCAGCCGGCCGGGATGGTGACGGACTGCGTGAGCGTGTCCGTGTGCGCCGAGCCCCGGCCCCCGAGCCAGGAGTCGTAGCTGCCCGAGCGCGCCGGCGCCTGGCCGCCCCACTGGCCGATGGTCGTGTCCGGGTCCGTCCAGGACGCCTTGCCGGACTCGAAGCCCGGGTTCTGCACCAGCTGCCCGCTGCACCCGCCCGGAGGAGTGGTGGTGGTCGGGGTCGTCGACGTGGTCGGCGGGGTGCCGGTGCACGTCGGGTCACCGGACTGCGCCGGGACGCTCACCGCGTTCCAGGCCGCCTTGACCGCGTCGAACTCGGCGCAGCTGTTCGGGTACAGGTTCTTCGCGGCCTGCAGCGTCCACGTCCGGTAACGCAGGTAGTTGCTGCCGGACGTCTTCAGCTGCACCGCGCCGTGCATGATGTTGATCGCCTTGCGGATGCCGATGCCGGCCACCGTACTGCCGTTGCACGTCGAGCTCGTCGGCTGCCCGTTGGCCGGGTTGCTGCCCTCGGCGAGCAGGTAGAACCAGTGGTCGCCGGGGCCGGCCGCCTTGTGCACCTCCGCGTTCGGCGTCGAGCTGGAGTAGCAGCTCGGGTCGCCGACCTTCGACGGGTCGTACATGTACCGGATCGCGCCGGTGCCGACCAGGTTGACCTCCTCGCCGATCGCGTAGTCCGGCGGGTCGTACTGGGACGGCTCGTTCGCGTAGAACTCCGTCGCGGTGCCGAAGGTGTCGGCGATGAACTCCTGGGTGCCGCCGCCGGAGAAGCCGCCGGACCCGGAGTAGTCGTCGATGCCGTGGCCCATCTCGTGGCCGAGGATGTCCAGCGAGCCGACCCACTCACCGCTCGGGTTGTGGCCGAGGTTCACGTACGCCGGCCGGGAGTTGTAGTAGTACGCGTTCTCGTCGTCGAGGCCGACGCGGATCTTCCAGGCGCCGCCGTTGCCGGTGAAGCCGTTGCGGCCCACCCATTCCGACAGCATCTTCTTCTCGGTCTGCGCGACGAACAGCGCGTCCGCGCAACCGGTCTCGATGTTCGTGCCGCTGCCGTTACCCCAGCTGTCGTCCGGGCCGGTGAGGACCGCGTCGCTGCTGTAGTTGCGGCAGTCCAGGTTCGGCGTGTTCGGGTCCGCCATCGAGTACGTGCTGCCGGACTTCGTCGTGTTCAACGGCAGTGACGGGCCGTTCCACTTGCCGGTGCCGGTGCCCGCGGCGAGGTGCTGGACCGTCCGCAGGACGCGCCCGTCCACGGCGTCGACGTAGACGCTCAGGCTGCTCGGCTCGCCGTGCTCGTCGGTGCCTTCGACGTTGCTTTCGTAGGCGAGCCGCCCGGTGCCCTCGGCGACCACGACGAGCTTCCCGCCCGGCAGGCTCTTCGGCCCGCGGACCTGCTTGCGCGCCACGGCTTCGGCCTGCGCGGCGGTGAGTTTCGCGCCGTGCACGTCGAGGTCGCCGAGGGCCTGCTGCTGCGCGACGGAGGTGGTCTTCACCGTGCCGGCGGCGTCGGTGGCGATGACCAGGTCGCCGCCGATCACGGGCAGGCCGTCGTAGGTGCGGTCGTAGACGACGTACGACAGCCCGGCCGCCGACCGGACGTCCCGCTGGACGAACTCGTCGTGCTTCCCGGCGTGCAGTGCGGCGGGGCGGGCGGCGACCAGGCCGGCGGCGGCACCGGTGGCGTTGGCCTGGGCCTGCGCGGCGGACGGCGGGGGCACGGGGGCGGGCTGCGCGGGCGCGGCGACGGCGATGCCGACCACCACCATGCCCGCCGCCGTCGCGCCGCCGAGCGCGGCGAACCGTTGGGGCAATCTCATGACGCTCCTTGGAAAACGCGAAGGGGAAAGGGGAGAACCCGATCGACGCTAACCGCGGCCTCGGAGCGGCAGAAGTGCCATCACAACAGCGGAATTTCACGCTCCCGCACTGTGAAAGCGTGAAAAGCCTCGTGAGTGGTAAGGCGGGTTCTAACCCGCTTTACCACTCACGAGGGTGGTGAAGCCGATGCCCGCCTTGGTGAGCCGGTCCACCAGCGCCCCGCCCATCGCGGTCGCCGTGGTCACCTGGCCCGCGGTCTCCGGGAGGTCGTCGGTCGCCAGGCACAGGGCCGACTCCGCCAGCATCTTCGCCGTCTCGTCGTAGCCCGGGTCGCCGCCCGACACCTCCGTCACCACCCGCGAACCGCCGCCCTCGCCGAAGAACCGGACCGAGAACCACGACCGCGCGCGCCGCTCGGGGCTCGGGCCGTTGCCCGGGGCCAGCAGCCGGGACAGCGCCCGGCGGGCCGGCGGGAGCTGCGCCGCGGCGAGCAGGGCGCCCGCCCCGGCCACGCCGCCCGCCAGCACCGGCAGGTGCTTGACCGCGGCGAAGTGCCGGTACGTGAAGTCCGGCCCGTAGCGCTCGGACGCGGCCGCCGAGCGCCGGACGACTTCGGCGTCGATCGTCGGCAGCGGGACCCAGAAGTTCCGCAACATCGCGACCGACGACCGCGTCGCCCTCGTGGTCGACGACGTCCCTTCGACGAACCCGTGGCGGGTCC
>NZ_JBSGJD010000087.1:0-33135 GCF_053605405.1 Amycolatopsis sp. NPDC003861 | reverse complement strand
CATTGTTGCGTTCGGTGCGTCCAGCCCACCGAACGCCACATTGGGTGCGTCGGACGCAACCAACGCCACATTGGGGCGCTTTGGCACGGCCGGTCGGGACTCGTGCGTTCGGCGCAGCGGAAGACCGCTCAGCACCCTTGCGGAACTCCGGCAAAAGCCGCGGGAGTAACTTGGTAAGGGTGTTCCCCGAGCATCGTCCCCGCAGGCTTCGCACCACCCCGGCCATGCGCAGGCTGGTGGGCGAAACGACACTGCGGCCACGCCAGCTGATCCTCCCGATGTTCGTCGCCGAGGGGATCGACGCGCCGCGGCCGATCTCGAGCATGCCCGGCGTCGTCCAGCACACGCGCGACACGCTGCGGAAGGCCGCCGTCGACGCGGTCAACGCCGGGGTCGGCGGCCTCATGCTGTTCGGCATCCCGGCCACGCGCGACGCCGAGGGCTCCGGCGCGGTCGACGAGAAGGGCATCCTCAACGTCGCCCTGCGCGACCTGCGCCACGAACTGGGCGACGCCACCGTGCTGATGGCCGACACCTGCCTCGACGAGTTCACCGACCACGGCCACTGCGGCGTCCTGGACGCCGACGGTGGGGTCGACAACGACGCCACCCTGCGGATCTACGCCCAGATGGCGATCGCGCAGGTCGAAGCCGGGGCGCACGTGCTCGGGCCGTCCGGGATGATGGACGGCCAGATCGGCGTCATCCGCCGGGCGCTCGACGAGGTCGGCCACAAGGACGCGGCGATCCTCGCCTACTCCGCGAAGTACGCCAGCGCGTTCTACGGCCCCTTCCGCGAGGCCGTCGACTCGCAGCTCAAGGGCGACCGCAAGACTTACCAGCAGGACCCGGGCAACGGCCGCGAGGCGCTGCGCGAGATCGAGCTGGACCTCGCCGAGGGCGCGGACATGATCATGGTCAAGCCGGCGCTGGCCTACCTGGACGTGATCAAGGCGGCGGCGGACATCTCCCCGGTCCCGGTGGCGGCGTACAACATCTCGGGCGAGTACGCGATGGTCGAGGCCGCCGCGGCGAACGGCTGGCTCGACCGCGAGCGGACGGTTCTCGAGGTGCTGACGTCGATCCGCCGCGCGGGCGCGGACATGATCCTCACCTACTGGGCCGCGGAAGCCGCTGCCTGGCTGGACTGACCCGTTAGAGTCCTCGCGTGGCAGAGAACGACGACCTGACCGGTCTGACCGACGACGAACGGCGCAAGCAGGGCCGCTCGCCAGATCCGGTGCTCCCCGGCGAGAAGGCGCCCAAGGCGACTCCGCCGCGCCCGGTGGCCGTGTCGTTCTGGTTGTGGCTGGCCGGCGGGGTGGTGCTGATCCTCGGGTACGTCCAGCTGATGGCCGGCAAGTCCGCGGTCATCGACCGGTACGTCGAGGGCACCAAGGACCCGAAGATCACGCCGCAGATGATCGCGGACGGCGTCACGGCGATGCTGTGGTTCCTGCTCGTCGGGTCGATCGTGTTCACGCTGCTGTTCCTGCTGTTCGCGTACAAGGCCCGCGAAGGCACCCGCTCGGCCCGGACGGTGCTGACCGTGCTGCCGATCGTGATGGTGCTGCTGATCTTCACGTTCGCGCCGGTGCTGACGTACCTGACGCTGGTCGCGGTGCTGCTGTTCGTGATCGCGCTGGTGCTGCTGTACCTGCCGTCGGTGAGCGGCTACTTCCCCAAGGTCGGCAAGAAGCTGTGAGGCTGTACGCCGAATCCGGCGTGAGCTGGGCGGCGATCGGCTGGGGCCCGGCGTTCGCCGTGGTGGGCGCGCTGGCGGAGCTGGCCACGGGCGGCCCGGTGCACGTGGTGGGCTGGCTGCTGGTCGGGTTCGCGCTGTGCGTGATCACGATGCCGTGGGTGTACGCCCGGCGCCGGTTCCTCTCACTGGAGGTGACGACCGAGCAGCTGCGCCAGGGCCGGGAGAAGGTGCCCGCGTCTCAGGTGGCCTCAGTGACGGACGTCGGGGCGCCGGTGGGCGCGCGGGTCCTCGGCGGCGGCTGGTCGGTGCCGCGGAAGTACGACTCGCTGCCGGTCGAACTGGCGGACGGCACGGTGGTGCTGGCGTGGGCGAAGGACGTCGAGGCCCTGCGGGACGCGCTGGACCGGCTCGTCCGGGCGACGCCGCGGGAAGCATGAGAAAATCGACCTCGTGATCGACCTTCCGCAGCCCACCGGGGCCGAGCTCTGGCCGCCGGAAGAAGCCGGCCCGCCCGCGAGGCTGCACAAACCGTGGCGGACGCTCGTCGCCGTCGTGGAGGTCGTGCTTGCCGTTCTCGCCGGGTGGGTGGCCTACCTGTGCTGGCACGACAGCGTCGCCACCGTCGTCACGCGGACCGACGACGGCGCCGTGCTCGAGTCGCACCGGTACTTCGGGGGCCTGCTGGCCGCCGCCATCGGGCTCGGGACCGTGGCCGCTCTGCTGCTCGTCGACGCGGTGCGTCAGCTCGCGCTCGCCATCCGTGCCCGGAGCCCCAAGCCGAAGGCCTGATACACAGCTCGCGCACAGGCAACGAACAGTCAATTGCTAAGCACCCGCACCAAAGTTGCCGCATGACGCGCGTGCGTGCCTCGAAGGCATGGGTGATCAACGGAGCTCTGGTCGTACTGCTGGCCGGGGCGGGATTCGGGATATACCAGGCATTCAGCCCCGAACCGAGCTCGGCGCAGGCGCAGTCGCGCAGCACCCCGGTCCGCCGGGCGACGGTCACCGAGACCGTCTCCGCCGCCGGGACGCTCGCCAGCAGCTACACCGGCGCGGCGAACTTCGCGACGGCCGGCAAGGTCACCTCGATCGACGTCAAGGTCGGTGACGTCGTCAGCGCCGGGCAGAAGCTCGCCACCGTCGACAGCACCCAGGCGTCGAAGCAGCTTCAGGTCGCGAAGGCGAACCTCGCCGTCGCGCAGGACGGCCTGGACACCGCGGAAACCGCCGAAGCCACGCCGGCCACCGGGCAGAACAGCCAGAACGCCCAGACCAGCGCGGCCAACAACGTCACCTCCGCGCAGGCGAAGCTCGACCAGGCCGAGCTGGACGTCCAAACCGCCCAGCAGGCGCTCGACAACACCGTGCTGTACGCGCCCGGCGCCGGCACGGTCACCGCGGTCAACGGCACCGTCGGGCAGCAGTCCTCCAGCGGCTCCACGGCGACGGCGCAGTCGTCGAGCAGCAGCGGCAGCGGCCAGGGCGGTCAAGGCTCGTCGAACTCCAGCTCCGCCGCGTCTTCGTCGTCCGGCAGCAGCTCCGGGTTCATCACCATCACGAACCTGACCGGCCTGGTCGTCAACACCTCCGTCGCGGAAATCGACGTCAGCAAGGTCAAGGCGGGCCAGAAGGCCACGGTGACGCTCAACGCGCTGCCGGACAAGCCGATCCAGGCCACCGTGTCGAGCATCAACCTGACCCCGACCACCAGCGGCAGCGTCGTCTCCTACGGCGCGCAGCTGGCTCTGGCCAATCCGCCGGACGGGCTGCGGCCCGGCCAGTCGGCGAGCGTGGTGATCACCGTCGCCGAGGCGGACGACGCGCTCAGCGTGCCGGCCGCGGCCGTGCAGACCGTCGGCAGCACCAACCTCGTCACCGTGCAGGAAAACGGGCAGAACGTCACGCGCCAGGTGCAGGTCGGGCTGCGCGGCGAGTCGACCGTCCAGATCACCTCCGGGCTGACCGAGGGCGAGAACGTCGTGCTGACCGCGACGGCCTCGACCGGGACCACCGGCGGCGCCGGGCGCACCGGCGGTACCGGCGGGTTCCCCGGCGGCGGGACCGGCGGGTTCCCGGGCGGCGGCCAGCGCGGCACCGGCGCCGGCGGCGGTTTCGGCGGCCGCGGGTGAACCCGGTGATCGCGGTCTCCGGACTGCGCAAGACCTACGGCGCCGGCGAGACCGCCGTGCACGCGCTGCGCGGCGTCGACCTCACCGTGTGGCCCGGCGAGTACGTCGCGATCATGGGCGCGTCCGGCTCGGGGAAGTCCACCCTGCTGAACATGCTGGGCTGCCTCGACGTGCCGACGTCCGGCCGGTACCTCCTGGACGGGTTCGGCGTCGGGAAGCTGAACGAACGGCAGCTGGCGTTGCTGCGCAACCGGAAGATCGGCTTCATCTTCCAGTCCTTCAACCTGGTGCCCCGGACGTCGGCTTTGTCCAATGTGGAGCTTCCGCTCGTCTACAGTGGACTGCGCCGCTCGGAGCGACGCCGGCGCGCGCTCGCCGCGCTCGACATGGTCGGGCTGTCCGACCGGGCCAAGCACCTGCCCAGTGAGCTCTCCGGCGGCCAGATCCAGCGCGTCGCCGTGGCGCGGGCGCTCGTCACCGGCCCGGCGATGCTGCTGGCCGACGAGCCCACCGGCAACCTCGACCGGCGCAGCACCGAGGACGTCCTCGGCGTCTTCGACCGGCTCAACGCCCTCGGCCGCACGATCGTCGTCATCACCCACGAAGACGAGGTCGCCGAGCACGCGCACCGCGTCGTCCGGGTCGACGACGGGCTGATCGTGTCCGACGAGGTCACGCGCGCGGTGGGGGCGGTCTCGTGAACCTGCTCGAAATCCTGCGGTTCGCCGTGCGCGGGCTCACTGCGAACAAGCTGCGCTCGGCGCTGACCACGCTCGGCATCACCATCGGCGTCGCCGCGGTGATCCTGCTGGTCGCGGTGGGCAACGGCGCGTCGGCGGCGATCGCGGCCAGCATCCAGGGCCTCGGCACCAACGTCGTCAACGTCTCCCCGGCCCGCGGCGGCGGCCAGGGCGCCACCGCGCGGCCGCTGACCGTCCAGGACGCGCACGCGCTCGTCGACCCCGTCGGCGCCCCCGACGTCAAGGCCGCCTCGCCGGTGGTCAACACGACGGCGACCGCGACCTACGGGCAGACGTCCTACGACATCTCCAGCGTCGCCGGCACCGAACCGGCGTACTTCACCACGACCAACCGCGAGCTCGCCCAAGGTCAGCTGTTCACCAGCGAGGACGTCACGGCCGCGCGGAAGGTCGTCGTGCTCGGCCCGACGACCGCGGAGTCGATCTTCGGGACGGCCGACCCGGTCGGCAAGAACGTGCTGCTGAACAGCATCCAGTTCACCGTGATCGGGGTGCTGCAGGCCAAGGGCAGCACCGGCCTGCAGAACGCCGACGACGTCGCCATCGCGCCGATCTCGGCGGTCCAGAACTCCCTGGCCGGGTACGGCAGCCTCAGCCAGATCGCCGTCCAGGCCACCAGCGCCGACTCCGTCTCCCTCGCCCAGTCCGAGATCACCGCCATCCTCAACGCCCGCCACGGCATCCGGCTCGGCGGCACCCCGGACTACCAGATCCAGAACTCCGAACAGCTGCTCGCGACCCGGACGTCGGCGACCGAGACGTTCACCGTGCTGCTGGCCGCCGTCGCGGCGATCTCCCTGCTGGTCGGCGGGATCGGCGTCACGAACATCATGCTCGTCACGGTCACCGAGCGGATCCGCGAGATCGGCATCCGGAAGGCCATCGGCGCCCCGCGCGCGGCCATCCTCGGCCAGTTCCTCGCCGAAGCGACCATGCTCAGCCTGTTCGGCGGGCTGCTCGGCGTCGCGATCGGGCTGGTCGGCAGCCGGTTCACCATCTCCGGGATCAAACCCGTCGTGGTGCCCTCGTCGATCCTGCTCGCCTTCGCGGTATCCGCCCTGATCGGGCTGTTCTTCGGCAGCTTCCCGGCGAACCGGGCCGCCAAGCTGAGGCCCATCGACGCCCTGCGTCACGAATAAGGAGTCTTCGCATGTCCACCCACACGACGACCCCGCCGGGGGACGAGCCGACGGCAATCCTCCCCGCCGTTGAGCCGACCGCGGAACAGATCGTCGCCAGCCCGGCCGTCGACGGCGACCTCAACGCCGAAATGCGCCGCGCCGCGAAGCCGTTCTCCCGCACCACGCTGGTGCTCGCCGGGCTCGTCGCCTTCGCGATCGCGTTCGGCGGCGGGGCCTGGACGCACGCCGCGTTCGGCTCGGCCACGCCGGCGCGCCCGAGCGGGACCGCCGGCGGCACGCAGGCCAGGACCGGCCAGCAAGCGGGCGCCGGCCAGCAGGGCGGCGGCTTCCGCGGCGCGGGCGGCCGCGGCACCACCGGCACGGTCGACCGCGTCGACGGCACCACGGTGTACGTCAAGACCGCGCAGGGCGACGACGTCAAGGTGTCCACATCGGACTCGACCACGGTCGGGGTGACCCAGCAGGGCAAGCTGGCGGACCTCAAGCCGGGGGCGACGGTCGTCGTCCAGGGCCAGGCCGGCAGCGACGGGACGGTGGCCGCGCAGGCCATCACCCAGCAGGCCGCGCGCTAGTTGAGGACGACGATCGCGGCGTTGAGCGCCGTCGCGTAGAGGATCCAGGCGAGGTAGGGCACCAGGAGCGCGGCGGCGACCTTCGACCGGTGGCCGAACAGGACGATCGTCACCACCACGACGACGTCCAGCAGCACGATGTCGGCCAGTGCGACCCGGGCCGCGCCGCTCTCGAAGAACAGCGGTGTCCAGAGCAGGTTGAACAGCAGGCCGATGCCGTACGCGGCGAACCCGCGCGTCTCGCCGTCGGTCCGCCAGTACAGCCAGCCGGCCACCGCGATGGTGACGTAGAGCACCGTCCACACCGGACCGAACAGGGACGGGGGCGCGGCCCACGACGGCTGCTCGAGCTGCGCGTAGACCTCGCGCGCCGACGTCGCCGCCAGGGCGCCGACCACGGCCACCACCGCGACGACCCCCGCGAACCCGGCCAGCATCAGCCACTGGTTGCGGTGCGGGGCGCGTTCGGTCACCGGCTGTTCCCCTCCCGGGCGGCTGCCCGCCATCTTATGCGGGTTTGGGACACTGGACCGGTGAGCACTGGAACCGAGCAGTCCAAGGCATGGTTCGACCGCGCGAAGACGGCCATTCCGGGCGGGGTGAACTCGCCGGTGCGGGCGTTCAACTCGGTCGGCGGGACCCCGCGCTTCATGGTCCGCGGCGAGGGCCCGCACCTGTGGGACGCCGACGGCAACCGGTACGTCGACCTGGTGTCCTCGTGGGGCCCGATGATCCTGGGCCACGCGCACCCGGCGGTCGTCGAGGCGGCGCGCACGGCGGCGACGTCCGGGCTCTCGTTCGGCACGCCGACGATCGGCGAGGTCGAGCTGGCCGAGGAGATCATCGGCCGGGTCGAGCCGGTCGAGCAGGTCCGGCTGGTCAACTCCGGCACCGAGGCCACGATGAGCGCGATCCGGCTGGCCCGCGGGTTCACCGGCCGGTCGAAGATCCTGAAGTTCGCCGGGTGTTACCACGGTCACGTCGACGCGCTGCTCGCCCAGGCCGGCTCCGGCGTCGCGACGCTCGGGCTGCCGACGTCGCCGGGTGTCACCGGGGCGCAGGCGGCGGACACGCTGGTGCTGCCCTACAACGACCTCGACGCCGTCCGGAAGTCCTTTGAGGACAACCCGGGCGAGATCGCCGCGGTGATCACCGAGGCGGCGGCCGGGAACATGGGCGCGGTGGCGCCCGCCGACGGCTTCAACGCGGGGCTGCGCGAGCTGGCCCACGAGCACGGCGCGCTGCTGATCATGGACGAGGTGATGACCGGGTTCCGCGTCTCGCACGCGGGCTGGTTCGGTCTCGAAGGGGTGGCCGGCGACCTCTACACGTTCGGCAAGGTGATGTCCGGCGGGCTGCCGGCGGCTGCCTTCGGCGGCCGCGCCGACGTGATGGCCAAGCTCGCCCCGGGCGGGCCGGTCTACCAGGCCGGGACGCTGTCCGGGAACCCGGTCGCGGTGGCCACGGGCCTCGCGACGTTGCGCGCGGCCGACCACGCCGTGTACGCGGCTCTCGACGCCAACGCCAAGCGCCTCGGCAACCTCTTCCACGCCGCGCTGAGCGAAGCCGGGGTTGCGCACAACGTCCAGTACGCGGGCAACCTGGTGAGCGTGTTCTTCGGTGAGGAGCCGGTGCGCGACTACGTCGGCGCGCAGGCGTCCGAGACGTGGCGCTTCCCGCCGTTCTTCCACGCGTTGCTCGACGGAGGCGTGTACGCGCCGCCGAGCGCGTACGAGGCCTGGTTCGTCAACGCGGCGATGGACGACGAAGCGTTCTCGGTGATCGAAGCGGCTCTGCCCGCGGCGGCGCGCGCGGCGGCTGGGGCCGTCCAGTGACCACCGTCGTCCACATGCTGCGGCACGGCGAAGTGCACAACCCGACGAAGATCCTGTACGGCCGCCTGCCCGGCTACCGGCTCTCGGAGCGCGGGCAGCGGCAGGCGCTGACGGTCGCCGAGGCCGTCGCGGGGCACGACCTCGTGCACGTCGTCGCGTCGCCGTTGCAGCGGGCGCAGGAGACGGCGGCCCCGATCGCCGCCGCGCACCGGCTCGACATCGCGACCGACGACGGGCTGATCGAGGCGGGCAACCAGTTCGAGGGCCTGCAGGTGGCGGTCGGCGACGGCGCGCTGCGGGAGCCGAAGCACTGGCCGAAGCTGGTCAACCCGTTCAAGCCGTCGTGGGGCGAGCCGTACCTCGAGATCGCGCACCGGATGCTCGGCGCGGTCCACCGGGCCCGGGAGGCGGCGGACGGGCACGAGGCGCTGTGCGTGTCGCACCAGCTGCCGATCTGGACGTTGCGGCGGTTCCTCGAGGGCAAGCGCCTGTGGCACGACCCGCGGCGCCGCCAGTGCTCGCTGGCGTCCCTGACGTCGCTGGTGTTCGAGGGCGACGAGCTGCGCGAGATCGTCTACAGCGAGCCCGCGGGCGCGACCGACCCGAAGGTGACCGGGGCATGAAACGGCTGGTCGTCGGCCTGGTCGCGGCGCTCGCGCTGGCCGGCTGCAGCACGGGCAAGGACGCGGTGGTCCAGGGCAGCAGCTTCAGCTTCGTCTCCCCGGGCGGCAAGGTCGACATCACCTACGACGTCGCCCAGCGCCAGACGGCCCCGGTCCTGGCCGGCGAAGACCTGATGAACGAGGGCAAGCAGCTGTCGCTGGCGGACTACGGCGGCAAGGTCGTGGTGCTGAACCTGTGGGGCCAGTGGTGCGGGCCGTGCCGCACGGAGGCGCCGGAGATGGAATCGCTGGCCAAGCAGGGCGTCCAGGTGGTGGGCATCGACGTCCGCGACCCGTCGCGCGAGGTGGCCCAGGACTTCGTGCGGGACCGCAAGCTGACGTACCCGTCGATCTACGACCCGGACGGCCGCGTGCTCCTCAAGCTGAGCGGCTACCCGAGGAACATCATCCCGTCGACGATCATCCTGGACAAGCACCACCGCGTGGCGGCGGTGTTCCTGCGGCCGGTGCTGGCCCAGGACCTGCTCCCGGTGACCCAGCGGCTGACCGCGGAAGCCTGATCGGGCGAGCGCCCAAGGCCGGAAGCCGGCCGGGACGAAGGTCCTGATCTGCTGTGACCGAGGTCCTGTGAAGCGGCCCCGGCGTTCTCACCAGGACCTCACTGCCTACCCTCAACGGGGTGAACTCCGTGACCGAGCTGGCGATCTCCGGGCCGCTGCTGCTCGCCGCGGGTGTTGCGCTGCTCGCCGGGGCCATCTCGTTCGCCTCGCCGTGCGTCGTGCCGCTCGTCCCGGGGTATCTCGCCTACCTCGCCGCCCTCGTCGGGGCCGATGCTCCCGCCGTCAAGGCCGATGAAGCGCGGAAGAACGGGCGGTGGGCCGTCGTCGGGGCCGCCCTGCTCTTCGTCCTCGGGTTCACGGTCGTGTTCGTCGCCACCCTCGGCACGCTCGTCTGGCTGACCGCGACCCTCACCCTCAACCAGGACCTGCTCCAGCGCATCGGCGGCGTCCTCACCATCGCCATGGCCTTCGTCTTCCTCGGCTGGATCCCCCGCCTGCAGCGCGAGGTGCGCTCGCACCACGTCCCGCGCGGCGGCGTCTGGGGCGCGCCGCTGCTCGGCGCCATCTTCGGCCTCGGCTGGACGCCCTGCATCGGGCCTACGCTGTCCGCCGTCACCACCCTGGCCAGCGCCACCGGCGGGGCCGCGGCGCGCGGGTACCTGCTGATCGCCGTCTACTGCCTGGGCCTGGGCCTGCCGTTCCTGCTCATCGCGCTCGGTGCCCGGTGGGCCGTGCGGGCCACCGACTGGGTGCGGCGGCACGGCCGTCAGGTGCAGATCGTCGGCGGGGTGCTGCTGCTGATCGTCGGCGTCCTGCTGGTCACCGGCGTCTGGGGGGATCTGATGGGCTGGCTCCGCAACGAACTCGCCCTCGACCTGAGGCTGCCCCTGTGACGACGACCGAAGCACCCCCCAAGACGCCGCACCCCACGCCCGCCAAGCGGACCTTCGCCTTCCTGCGCAACACCTGGCGCGGCCTGACGTCCATGCGGACCGCGCTCGTCCTGCTGTTCCTCCTGGCCCTGGCCGCCCTGCCGGGTGCGCTCCTGCCGCAGCGGAAGCTCAACGCGCCCAAGGTCGACGACTACATCGCCGCGCACGGCTGGTGGGGGACGCTGCTCGACAAGTTCGAGTTCTACGACGTCTACTCCAGCATCTGGTTCTCGGCCATCTACCTGCTGCTGATGGTCTCGCTCGTCGGCTGCCTGACCCCGCGCAGCTTCGAGTACGTCAAGGCGATGCGCGCCAAGCCGGTGCTGACGCCGCGCAACCTGGCCCGGATGCCGCACTACCGGCTCGGCCGGGGCAAGACCGACGTCGCCGCCGAGGTCGCCGCCGCCCACAAGCAGCTCTCCGGCTGGCGCCGCGTCGAACGCGAGGAAGCCGGCGGCGTCCGGACCATCTCGGCCGAACGCGGGTTCCTGCGCGAGACCGGCAACCTGCTCTTCCACTTCAGCATGCTCGGGCTGATCGTCTTCTTCGCCCTCGGCAAGCTCTACAGCTACGAAGGCCAGGTCATCGTCCAGGCCGACGGCAGCACCTTCTGCAACGCCGGCATCTACAACTACGACTCGTTCAACGCGGGCCTGGACGTCGACGGCACCGACCTCAACCCGTTCTGCGTGAAGGTCAACGACTTCACCGCCCGCTACACCGACGCCGGCCAGCCGGACTACTACCACTCGAACATCGAGTACCAGTCCGGCGCGGACCTGGACACGGGCACCTGGCGTCCGTACGGCCTCGAGGTCAACTCGCCGCTGCGCACCGCCGGCGACCGCGTCTACCTGCTCGGGCACGGCTACTCGCCGAAGTTCACCGTCACCTTCCCGGACGGCTCGCAGCGCACCCAGAACACCCAGTGGCGCACCGTCGACCCGGGCACCATGCTCGCGGAGGGCGCGACGAAGTTCGACCAGCCCGGCATCACCGACGAGGTCCAGCGGCGGACCCGGCAGCTGGCCATCACCGGCCTGTTCGCCCCGACCGCGTTCCTGCACGGCAGCGTCCTGACGTCGTCGGCGCCGGAGGCGAACGACCCGGCCGTCGCCGTCGACGTCCTGCGCGGTGACCTGGGCCTCGACGCCGGGCGCGGGCAGTCCGTCTTCTCGGTCGACCAGTCGCTCGTCGACGACGGCAGGCTGAAGAAGGTCGCCCGGCAGAACCTGAAGGTCGGCGAGGAGCTCAAGCTCGACGACGGCACGAAGATCCGCTTCGACGGCGTCGGCCAGTGGGTCTCGCTGCAGATCTCGCACGACCCCACCCAGGGGTTCGTGCTCGGCTTCGCCATCGCGATGTTCGTCGGCCTCGGCGCGTCACTGCTGGTCAAGCGCCGCCGGCTGTGGGTGCGGGTGAAGCCGGGAACCGAGGACGAGCCGGGTACCGTGATCGAGGTCGCCGGGCTGGCCCGCACCGACCAGGCCGGGTATGGCGAAGAGTTCCACCGGGTCAGCGAACGCCTGATCAGTGGGCAGAAGGGCTGAGGCATGCCGATCAACGAGACGCTGTCGACCTACAGCGACTGGCTGTACACCACCGCCGCGGCGATCTACGTCGTCGCGCTGATGTTCACCCTGGTCGAGCAGGGCTTCGGCGCCAAGGGACGGCTCGCCACCGAGCGCGCCAAGCTGCGGGCGCGCGAGCTCGTCGGCGCCGGTGGCCCGCCGGTCGAGGAGATCCCCGCCGCGCAGCGCGAGGTCGGCCGCCCGGAGCGGATCGGCCGGATGGGCGCGGCGCTGCTCGTGCTCGGCGCGCTGCTGCAGCTGACGGCGATCGTGCTGCGCGGCCTCGCCGTGCACCGCGCGCCGTGGGGCAACATGTACGAGTACGGCATGGCCGTCACCTTCATCACGGTGCTGACCTGGCTGATCGTGCTGTGGAAGTTCCCGGTCCGGCACCTCACCGGCTTCCTGCTGCTGCCCGTCGTGATCCTGATGTTCATCAACGGCACGCTGCTGTACACGACCGCGGCGCCGGTGCAGCCCGCGCTGCAGTCGTACTGGCTGATCATCCACGTCGCGGCGGCCATCATCGGCTCCGGCGTCTTCCTGGTCCCGGGCGTCGCGAGCGTGCTGTACCTGTTCCGCGCGGCCCACGACAAGGACAACACCAAGTTCGCCCGGTTCGCCCCGAAGCTGCCCGCGGCCGACGTCCTCGACCGGATCGCCTACCGGACCACCATTTTCGCCTTCCCGGTGTTCACCTTCGGCGTGCTCTGCGGCGCGGTCTGGGCGGAGTCGGCGTGGGGCCGGTTCTGGGGCTGGGACCCGAAGGAGACCTGCGCGTTCATCGCCTGGGTGGTCTACGCGGCCTACCTGCACTCGCGGGCGACGGCGGGCTGGCGCGGCGCGCGGGCCGCGATCATCAACATCGTCGGGTTCGCCGCGATGATCTTCAACCTGTTCTTCGTGAACCTCGTCTCGGTCGGCCTGCACTCCTACGCCGGGGTGGGCTGAGCATCCCGCGCGTCCGCCGACTACCGTCGACACCGGGGGACTGTGTGTCAGGCGGAGTGCGCGGAGGTTTTCACCGGTGACCGGACCCAGCGAAGAATCGGCTCCTGGCCACCCCGAACAGGCCGCTGCGGCACCGCAGCCCGGCCTGTTCGCCGACGACCGGACGGACTCGCACCCGCACCCCGAGACGTCGGGGGCGTTCGACGTGCAGCCGACGCAGGCCGTCGCACCGCCGCCCAACCCGGCGGTTTCGGGCCCGCACCAGGTGCCGAACCCGGCCGTGTCGGGGCCGCACCAGATGCCCTACGGCTACGACCAGAACCTCCCGCCGCTGCAGCCGCAGTACGGCGACCCGGCGCAGCAGTACCAGGCCAACGCCCAGTACCCGCCGCAGCAGCCGTCCGGCCTGCCGCAGCCCCAGGGCGGCCGGCACGCGGCGCCCCAGCCCGGGCCGGGCCACGGCCACGACCTGTCGACCGCGCACCTGGTCAAGCAGACCCGGCGGCCGCCGCAGTCGGGCTGGCGCAAGGCGGTCTACGTCGGCACCGGGAAGCTGGTCAACCCGGGGGAGAGCCCGGCGGACACCCGCCGCCGCGAGCTCATCGCCCGCGTCAACCAGCCGCTGCGCGGGTGCTACAAGATCGCGATGCTGTCGCTCAAGGGCGGCGTCGGCAAGACCACGGTGACGACGACGCTGGGCTCGACGTTCGCCTCCCTGCGCGGTGACCGCGTGGTGGCGGTGGACGCCAACCCGGACCGCGGCACGCTGTCGCAGAAGATCCCCCTGGAGACGACGGCGACGGTCCGCCACCTGCTGCGTGATGCGGCTCGCATCACCCGCTACAGCGACGTCCGGTCGTACACCTCGCAGGGCTCGAGCCGGCTGGAGATCCTGGCGAGCGAGCAGGACCCGGCCGTGTCGGAGGCGTTCTCCGAGGACGACTACCGGCGCACGGTCAACCTGCTGGAGCACTTCTACAACATCGTGCTCACCGACTGCGGGACGGGCTTGATGCACTCGGCGATGAAGGGCGTCCTGGACGTGGCGGACGCGCTGGTCGTGGTCTCGTCCGGCTCGGTCGACGGCGCCCGCAGCGCCTCGGCGACCCTGGACTGGCTCGAGGCCCACGGCTACGGCGAGCTGGTCAAACGCTCGGTGGCGGTGATCAACTCGGTCCGCCCCAAGGGCGGCTCCGTCGACCTCGACAAGCTGTCGGCCCACTTCGGCGCGAAGGTCCGCGCGGTGTGCAAGGTCCCGTTCGACCCGCACCTGGAGGAGGGCGCGGAGATCGAGCTGGACCGCCTGTCGGGCGACACCCGCCTCGCGCTCCTCGACCTGGCGGCGACCGTCGCCGACGGCTTCGCCACCCCGCTCTCACAGGGCTACCGCTGACCGAACCCGTGCCGTAACTCACGTGATCAAGCCCGGAACCGGCGTGATTGGAGCCGGAACCGGCGTGATTGGAGCCGGAACCGGCGTGATTGGAGCCGGAACTCGTGAGTTCCGGCTTCAATCACGCGAGATCCGGCTCGGATCACGCGGGTGACGGGCCCGGACACGCGGGTTCCGGCTCCGGGCACGGGCGTGCCGGGACGCGCGGGGCTGGGGCGGGCGAAGGTAAAAGGGTTCCTAAAGGTCTTCGTCCCGGCGTTTGCGCTGCTGTTCGGCCAGCTGGCGCAGGAAGTCGGGGTCGTCGTCCGGGGCGAGGGGGGCGCGGCGCGGAGCCGAGGGCACCCCGACCCGCTGGCCGGCGAACGACCGCCACAGGAGCAGGGCGACGACCAGCGCGCCGACCGCCGCGAGCAGAGCGAGCATGCCGGATCCTTCCGTATGGCTGCCTGTCCCCCGAGGTTAACCGGTCCGGCCGTGTGATGGGCCTGAAGCCGACCCGGTAGCGCACGAAAGCCGTGCCGGGGACGGGGTGGTTCCCGTACCCGACACGGCCCTGACGTCCGGATGGTTCAGGCGGTGCGCGCCGGTTCGCTGGCGTCGGTGGTCAGCTCGGCGAGGAGCTCGTTCACCTCGGACTCCCGGAACCGCCGGTGCCCGCCCGGGGTCCGGATCGAGCCGATCCGCCCCGCGGTCGCCCACCGCGTCACCGTCTTGGGGTCCACTCGGAACAGCGCTGCCACCTCGCCAGGGGTGAGCAGGCGTCCGCCCATCGTCGCGGTCATTTTCCGCCTCCTTAACGAACTCACTGCTATACCGGAGGCGTCCGGGCCCTTCTGCCCGTCGCGCCGGGGTAGCCAACAAGGCAATCGTTGCACTTCACCCGTCGGGTACTCGAACGGTTGTCTCCGAGTAAAGAGCCCTTAAAGGTCAAAACGGACAGGTTGTTTACGGACGGCAACTACCTGCGGTGACCTGACGTGCGCAGACGTCCCTCCCTTGGCCACCGGCGGCCAGGCGTGGTGCCAATGGGGGATTGTCCAACCGCATAGAGTGATCCCGTGGATCAGTTGGACCGGAAGATCATCGCAGCGTTGCGCATCAACGGACGGGCCACCTACGCCGACCTCGGACGGGCCGTCGGGCTCTCCGCGTCGTCGGTGCACGAGCGCGTGGGCAAGCTGGAAGCCGCCGGCGTGATCACCGGCTACCACGCGGTCGTCGACCCCAGCTCCGTCGGCCTCGGCGTCACCGCCCTCGTCGGCATCCATCCGACCGACACCGCGACCGAAGACGACGTCGCCGACGCGCTCGGCGAGCTCGACGAGGTCGAGAGCTGCTACGCGGTGGCCGGCGACGAGGCGTTCGTCGTCAAGGTGCGGGTGCCGACCGTCGACGAGCTGGAACGCACGCTGGGCCGGCTGCGCCGCATCCCCGGCGTCGGCCGGACGAACACCACCGTGGTGCTCTCGACCCGGTTCGAGGGCCGCCCGAACAACGCGGGCCTGCAGAAGGACCGGCCGGGCGGGGCGTAGCCTGCGTTGGTGTGAGCGACGAGAAGCCCCCGCAGCTGGCCCGTGACCTGACGCTGTACCTACTGGCGCGGTTCGTGCTGGTCGGGGTGATCGCGTGGGCGCTGTCCCTGACCGGGGTGCCGCTGCTGGTCGCCCTGCTGATCGGCCTGGTCGTCGGGCTGCCGCTCGGCCTGCTGCTGTTCCGGCCGCTCAACGCCCGCGTGACCGCCGGGCTGGCGAAGCGCAACGAGAAGCGGGCCCGCGCCCGCGCCGAGCTGCGCGCGCAGCTGCGCGGCGACACGGCCGGGCAGTCCGAGTGAGCCGCCTCCACAGCCGCAGCTGGGTCCGCGAGGCCGTCCGGATCATCGAGGCCGACGCCAACCGCAGCGCCGACACGCACCTGCACGTCTTCCCGCTGCCCCCAGAGTGGGGCATCGACCTGTACCTCAAGGACGAGTCGGTGCACCCGACCGGCTCGCTGAAGCACCGGCTGGCCCGGTCGTTGTTCCTCTACGGGCTGGTCAACGGCCAGATCGGGCCGGACACCGTGCTCGTCGAGGCCTCCAGCGGCTCGACCGCGGTGTCCGAGGCCTACTTCGCCCGGATGCTGGGCCTGCGCTTCATCACCGTCGTGCCGCGGCGCACGTCGAAGGAGAAGGTCGCGCTCATCGAGTTCTACGGCGGCGAATGCCACTTCGTCGACGAAGCCCCGGCGATGTACCCCGAGGCGGAACGGCTCGCGGCCGAGTGCGGCGGGCACTACCTCGACCAATTCACCTACGCCGAGCGCGCGACGGACTGGCGCGGCAACAACAACATCGCCGAGTCGGTGTTCGCGCAGATGCGCTCGGAACGCCACCCGATCCCGAAGTGGATCGTCGTCGGCGCGGGCACCGGCGGCACGAGCGCGACCTTCGGCCGGTACGTCCGCTACAAGCGCCACACGACGAAGATCTGCGTCGTCGACCCGGAGAACTCGTCGTTCTACGGCGCCTGGGAGACGGGGGCGCTGGACTACGGCACCGGCATGCCGTCGCGGATCGAGGGCATCGGGCGGCCGCGCTGCGAGCCGTCGTTCGTGCCCGGCGTCATCGACGAGATGTTCCAGATCCCCGACGCCGGGTCGCTGGCGGCCATCCGGCTGCTGCGCGAGCGCACCGGCCACTGGGCCGGCGGCTCGACGGGCACCAACCTCTACGGCGCCTTCCGGCTCATCTCGCGGATGGTCGAAGACGGCCAGGCGGGCAGCGTCGTGACGCTGCTGTGCGACGGCGGCGAGCGGTACGCGCACACCTACTACAACGACGAGTGGCTGGCCCAGCAGAACCTGGACATCGCGCCGCACACGGCGTTGTTCGAGGAGTTCCTGGCCACCGGGAAGTTCCCGGACCTCTAAAGGTTCAGGCCGACCGCGGCCAGTGCCGCCCAGACGAGCATGGCCAGCCCGGTGTCGCGCAGGGCCGGGATGAGGTCGCGGCCGGTCGCGTTGTGGCGGATCGCGCTGACCGACCCGAACAGCATCGGGGCGCTGAGCAGCGGCAACGCGGCGAGCGAGCGCGTGACGAACCCCATCACGATCGCGAGCACGTACGGCACGGCGATCAGCGCCAGGTAGAGCCGCCGGGTGCCCTGGTCACCCAGCCGGGTGGCCAGGGTGCGCTTGCCGGACTCGATGTCGGTCGGGATGTCGCGCAGGTTGTTGGCCGTCAGGACGGCCGTCGAGAAGCAGCCGACCGCGACCGCGCAGGCCAGCGCCGCCCAGCTCACCCGGCCCGCCTGGACGTACACCGTGCCCAGCACGCCGGCCAGGCCGAAGAACACGAAAACGGCGATCTCGCCGAAGCCGTAGTAGCCGTAGGGCTTCTTGCCGCCGGTGTAGAACCACGCGCCGAGGATGCACAGCGCGCCCATGCCCAGGAGCCACCAGTGGCCGCTGACGGCCACCAGGACCAGCCCCAGCACGCCGGCGAGGCCCAGCGAGACCAGCGCGGCGGTGAGCACGGCCTTCGGGGCGGCGACCTTCGAACCGACCAGCCGCAGCGGGCCGACGCGGTTCTCGTCGGTGCCGCGGATGCCGTCGGAGTAGTCGTTGGCGTAGTTGACGCCGACGATCAGCGAGAGCGAGACCAGCAGCGCCAGCGCCGAACGCCACCAGGAGAACGCGTCCAGTGCGATCGCCGCGCCGACGCCCGCCACCACCGGCGCCACCGCGTTGGGCAGCGTCCGCGGCCGGGCCCCTTCGATCCACTCGCTCAAGCTCGCCATGGCGCCATTCAACGCCATCTCGATCAGTGCGCCGAGGGGAGCCCGGACCGGGCGCCGTCCAGGGCGTCGAGCTCCCGCCGGACGCGCTCGGCGTCGTGCGTGCGGCCCTGCTGCCGGAACAGCTCGAGCGCTTCCTGCCACGCCGAACGGGCCTGGTCGTGGTGGCCGAGCGCGGCGTGGGGCAGCCCGAGGCAGCTGAGGGTGTCGGCCACCTGGAAGGTGTTGCCGCGCTCCCGGTAGACCGTGAGGGCGCTCTGGTAGTAGCCGATCGCGGCGGCGTGGTGGCCGGTGTGGTGCTCGATGTAGCCGAGGCTGTCGAGCGTGTCCGCTTCGCCGTCGGATTCGCCGTGCCGCCGGTGGAGGGCCAGCGCGGCCGTGCAGTGGCTGCGCGCGGTCTCGAAGTCGCCGGTCCGGGCGGCGAACCAGCCCACCTGGTTGAGCTCGCGCGCCTCCCACACCGGCCGGCCCAGGGTCCGGAAGAGCGCCAGCGCCCGGGTGGCGTGCGCCAGGGCCTGCCGGTCGTCGCCGCGCAGCTGCCACACCCACGACAGCCCGTGGTGGATCAGGCCCTCTTCGGTCGGGTCCTCGTGCTTCGCGGCGAGGGCGGCGGCCTCGCCGAGGTGCTCGACCGCCTCGTCGTGCCGCCGGAAGTACATGAAGACGTCGCCGATCAGCCGGTGGGCGCGGATGTGCACGGACGGGTCGGACAGGTGCTCGGTGGCCTCCAGCGCGGCCTGCCACACCACGAGCCGGTCGTGCAGCATCCCCCGCCGGTTCTGGAACGTGTGCAGGCTCCACGCCAGGTGCCACACGACGTCGTGCCGGCCGAGGGCCGCGGCGGCGTGCTGGGCGGCCAGCAGGTTGGCGTGCTCGGCGTCGAACCACGCCATGGCTTCGGCATCGTCGGACGGCGAGCCGGGTTCGACGCCGGGTGCGGGGGCGGCGAGCCGGACGGCCTGGCGGTGCGGGTCCACCCGGTGGTCGGCCGCGTGCGCGGTGTGGGCGTAGCAGTCGAGCACCCGGTGCAGCGCGGCTCGACGCTCGCCGAGCGGGAGGTCCCGCTCGGCGGTGGCCGTGGCGTAGTCGCGGATGAGGTCGTGCATCGCGTACCGGCCGCCGGCGCGGCGGGTCAGCAGTGAGGCCTCCTCCAGCATGCTGAGCACCTTGGCGGTCCGCCGCGGCGGCGAACCGGCGAGCGCGGCCGCGGCGGGCAGCCCGATGTCCGCTCCGGGCGCGGTGCCGAGCAGGGCGAACAGGGTGCGCTGTTCGCCGGTGAGGGCCCGCAGGGACCACGACAGCACCGTCGGCAGGCTGACCGTGGGGTCGTCGTGGTCGAGCGCGTCGAGGCCGAGGTCGCGCAGTTCGGCGGCGAACTCGGCGAGCGGGATGTGGGGCCGGGTGTGCGCGTGGCGGCTCATGATGGCCAGCGCCAGCGGGTAGCGCCCGCACAGGCTGATCAGCGCTTCGGCCGCGGCCGGCTCGGCGGCGATCCGGGGCTCGCCGAGGCGTTCGGCCAGCAGTGCGTGGGCCTCCCCGTGGCTGAGGATGTCGAGCTGGAGGTGCCGGGCGCCGTAGCGGGTGATCAGCGGGGCGAGGTGCCGCCGGCTGGTGACGACGGTCGTGCAGGCCGGGCTGCCCGGCAGCAGCGGGACCACCTGCTCGGCGTCCGCCGCGTTGTCCAGCACGACCAGCATCCGCTTGCCGTCGACGAGCTTCCGGTACAACGCGACCTGGGCGTCCGGCTCGGGCGGGATGCGGCTGGGGGCGACGCCCAGCGCGCCGAGGAACCCGCGCACCACGACGGACGGGTCGAGCGGGGCACCGGCCGAGGAGAACCCGTGCAGGTCGGCGAACAGCCGGCCGTCCGGGAACCGGTCGCGGTGCGCGTGCGCCCAGTGCAGGACCAGCCAGGTCTTGCCGACGCCGCCGGCGCCGGCCAGCGCGGAAATCTGGACCACCCGGCTCACGTCCGCCTCGGGGCGGCACGCGGCGGTGAGCGCCGCGAGCTCGTCGGCGCGGCCGATGAACGACGGCGGCGCCGCGGGGAAGTGGTGCGGCACCGCGTCGGCGCCGGCCGGCGTGCCCGCCGGTGCCGCGGTCAGGTCCGGGTCGCCGCGGAGGACCCGCTGGTGCAGCTCCCGCAGCGGCGGGCTGGGATCGGCGCCCAGCTCCCGGACGAGCCGTCGCCGCAGCTGCTCGTAGTGGTCGAGGGCGTCGGCCTGGCGGCCACAGCGGTACAGGGCCAGCACGACCTGACCGGCGAGCCGCTCGTCCAGGGGGTGCTCGCGGGTCCTCGCCGTCAGTTCCGGCAGCAGTTCGGCGTGCCGGCCTTGGCGCAGGCACACATCGGCGTGGTCGAGTTCCGCCGCCCACTGTTCGGCCCGCAGGTCACGGCGCAGCTCGTCGGCCCACGGGGTGCCGACGTCGGCCAGCGCTTCCCCGCGCCAGAGCTCGCGGGCCTGCTCGAAGAGGCCGGCGGCGGCCTCGTCGTCTTCGGCCTCGCGGGCCTCGGCCACCAGCCGGCGGAACCGGTGCAGGTCGACCGCGTCGGGGTCGACGCGCAGGAAGTAGCCGCCGCCGCGTCGCTCGATCTCCAGGCCACCGCCCGCCAAAACGCCACGCAGCCGGGACAGGTAGCTGTACAGCGTGTCGCGCGCCCGCAGTGGCGGGTTCTCCGCCCACACGCGGTCGATCAGCTGCTCGACCGGCACCAGCCGGTTCGCGTCGGCGAGCAGCGCCGCCAGCACCGATCGCTGCCGGACCGGCCCGAGCTCCACCTGCCTGTCGTCCTGGCGGGCTTCGATCGTGCCCAGCACCCGGAACTCCACCCCTGCGCCCTCCCTGCGGCCACCGGGCCCGTGCCCGGCCGGCACCGCATTCGACCAGCTCGTTCAAGCGGTCTGCAAGGTTTCGCCACGATGCTTACGGCAAGGTGGTGGACACACCGCGTGAGCGGTCGGGGAAGCACCGGCCGGGACCGTGCCGCCGAGGGGGCGGTGCGGTCCCGGTTCGCCGACGTCAGTCGGTGGACGGCAGCTGCAGGACGAGCGAGCCGCTGTTCGGGTCCGCGGCGGGGACGTCGGCCAGCGCCGCACCCGCGGGAAGGAGGACCCCCAGGGCGACGGCGGTGCTGATCAGGGCGGTGCGAATCAGGCGCGTCATGGTGAGTAGCCAAGCGGGCGCACCCTGTTCATGTCAACGAAGTGCCGCCATTCAGCCGGTCGGACGCGGCTCGAGCCGGGCCTTCACCGCCGCCCGGTCGACCTTGCCCGGCCCGCGCAGCGGCAGCTCCGAGACGGATTCGATGCGCTTCGGCGTCGCCGCCGCGCCCAGCTCCGCGCGGACCGCCGCGCGCAGGTCGCCGTGCTCGCCCGGCGGGACGACCAGCGCCACCACGGCCTCGCCCCACTCCGGGTCCGGCACGCCGACGACGCAGGCGTCCCGCACCCCGGGCTGCGCGCGGAGGCACCGCTCGATCGCGTTCGCCGACACCTTCACGCCGCCGGTGTTGATCATGTCGTCGGCCCGGCCGAGGACCTCGACGCGGCCGTCGGCGTGGCGAACCCCACGGTCGGAGGTCGTGAACCAGCCGTCCGAGAAGGACTCCGCGGTCAGGTCCGGCCGGCGCCGGTAGCCGTGCGCGAGGACGTCGCCGGCGATGCGGATCCGGTCGCCGCCGACGTCGACCCGGACGCCGTCGAGGGGGACGCCGTCGTAGACGCAGCCGCTGGCCGTCTCGCTCATCCCGTACGCCGGCACGATCCGCACGCGAGCGTCGGCGGCGCGCTCCCGCAGGGACGGCGGGGTCGCCGCCGCGCCGACGACGATCGCGTCGAACGTCCGGGCCGCGGCGAGCCCGGCGCCGCCGTCGTCGAGCAGGCGGACCAGCTGGGTCGGCACCAGCGCCGTGTACCGCGGGCCGCCCCCGAGCCGGGCCGCCGCGGCGGCGAAGTCGTCCGGGCGGAAGCCGGAGCCGGTCAGCAGCGCCGGGGTCGTCCCGGCCAGCAGCGACCGGACCAGCACCTGGAGCCCGCCGATGTAGTGCGCCGGCGTCGCCAGGAGCCAGTGCCCCGGCCCGCCGAGCCGGGTGTGCGTGGCCTCGGCGGACGCGGTCAGCGCGCGGGCCGACAACAGGACGCCCTTGGGCGCGCCGGTCGAGCCCGACGTGGCGATGACCACGGCGGTGCCCGGCTCGGCGGGCTCGTCCGGGGCCATCGCGTCGCGCAGCGCGGGGTCGGTGAACGGCAGCACCGCCGGGCCGCCGCCCAGCGCGGCCGCGACGGCTCGCTTCAGGGTTTCGAGCGCCTCGGGCGAGCCGTCGAGGTGGACCGGGAGCAGCTCAGTAGTAATAGGGGACGTCCTTGAAATCGGGGTCGCGCTTCTGGAGGAAGGCGTCACGGCCTTCGACGGCCTCGTCCTGCATGTAGGCCAACCGGGTGGTCTCGCCGGCGAACAACTGCTGGCCGACCAGGCCGTCGTCGGTGAGGTTGAACGCGTACTTCAGCATCCGCTGCGCCGTCGGCGACTTGCGCGTGATCTCCCACGCCCAGGTCAGCGCCTCTTTCTCCAGGTCGGCGTGCGGGACGACGGCGTTCACCGCGCCCATGTGGTGCATCTGCTCGGCGGAGTACTCGCGGCCGAGGAAGAAGATTTCGCGGGCGAACTTCTGCCCGACCATCTTCGCCAGGTACGCCGACCCGTAGCCGCCGTCGAACGAGCCGACGTCGGCGTCGGTCTGCTTGAACTTCGCGTGCTCGGCCGAGGCGAGGGTGAGATCGCACACGACGTGCAGGGAGTGCCCGCCGCCCGCGGCCCAGCCCGGCACCACCGCGATCACGGGTTTCGGCATGAAGCGGATGAGCCGCTGGCACTCGAGGATGTGCAGCCGGCCGGCCCGCGCGGGGTCCACCGTGTCGGAGGTCTCCCCGCTCGCGTACTGATACCCGGACCGTCCGCGAATACGCTGGTCACCACCGGAGCAGAACGCCCACCCGCCGTCCTTGGGCGACGGGCCGTTCCCGGTGAGCAGGACACAACCGACATCGGCGCTCATCCGGGCGTGGTCGAGGGCCCGGTAGAGCTCGTCGACGGTGTGCGGCCGGAAGGCGTTGCGGACCTCCGGGCGGTCGAACGCGATGCGCACCACGCGTTTGCCGCCGCGGTCCTCGGCGGAACGGTGGTAGGTGATGTCGGTGAAGGCGAAACCTTCGACCTCGGTCCACGCGGCGGGGTCGAACAGCTCGGAAACTCGGGCGTCATCCACGTTTGCGAGGATAGGACCTGTGGACAGAACTGATCTCGATGAGTCTGGAGCCTGCCGGTGAACCCTTCCACCGCGCAGGCCAGGGTCATCGTCGACGAACTCGTCCGCAACACCGTTTCGCACGTCGTCCTCTGCCCGGGCTCCCGCAACGCGCCGCTGTCGATCGCGCTGTATGACGCGGCCGCGGCCGGGAAGCTCCGGCTCCACGTCCGCATCGACGAGCGCGGGGCCGCGTTCCTCGCCCTCGGCATCGCCGCGCGCACCGGCCGCCCGGTGGCCGTGCTCTGCACGTCCGGCACCGCGGCCGCGAACTTCCACCCCGCCGTCCTCGAAGCCGACCGCGCGGGTGTCCCGCTGATCGTGCTGACCGCCGACCGGCCGCCCGAGCTGCGAGCCGCGGGCGCGTCGCAGGTCATCGACCAGCACCAGCTCTACGGCGACGCCGTCCGCTACTTCGACGAGCTGGCCGTCGCCGAGCGGCGGGCCGGCCAGAACTCGTACTGGCGCAGCCAGATCTGCCGGGCCTGGAACGCCGCCTACGGCGAGTGGCGCTGCGGGCCGGTGCACCTGAACATCCCGTTCCGCGAGCCGCTCGTGCCCGATCTCGACGACGACGGCGAGTGGTACGAATCGCTCGACGGCCGCGCGGACGGGTCCCGCTGGACCGAGCTGCCGGACTTCGGCGCGCTGCCGTCGTTCGTGGTGCCCTCGGCCCGCCACGGCCTGGTCATCGCGTGTGACACCGGCGTCCAGGCGGCCAGCGAATGGGCCGAGCAGCACGGCTGGCCGGTGATCTCCGAAACCGGCGGGATCGGGCTGTCCGGCGGCACGGCGATCTCGTCCGGCGCGTGGCTGCTGGGCGTCGAGGAGTTCATCTCGCGGCACAAGCCGGAGCAGGTGCTCTGCCTCGGGCGGCCGACGGTGTTCCGGCAGATCCAGAAGGTGATCTCCGACCCGGACGTCGAGGTCCTGCTGGTCCGGCCGGACTCGGACTGGCCGGCGCCCGCGCACAACGTCCGGCAGGTCGGGCAGTGGTTCGACGAGCCGACCAAGCCCGCCGACCCGGAGTGGCTGGCCGGCTGGCGCCGGGCCGATGCCGCAGCCGCGTCCGCCGTGGCCTCGACGCTGGCCGAGGAGCCGTGGCCGTCCGGGCTGCGGGTGGCGACCGAGCTGGTGGACGCGCTGCCGCCGGACTCGCTGCTGGTCGTCGGCTCGTCCAACCCGACCCGGGACGTCGCGCTGGCCGGCCGGCTGCGCCCGGACGTCCTCGTGCACCGCAACCGCGGCGTCGCGGGCATCGACGGCACGGTGTCGACGGCCATCGGGGCCGCGTACGTACACCGCGGCCCGTCGTACGCGCTGCTGGGCGACCTGACCTTCCTGCACGACGCGTCGGGGTTGCTGACCGGGCCCGCCGAGCAGCGGCCCGACCTGACGATCGTGGTCCTCAACGACGACGGCGGCGGCATCTTCTCCCTGCTGGAGCAGGGGGCGCCGGAGCACTCGGCCAGCTTCGAGCGCGTGTTCGGCACGCCGCACGGCGCCGACCTGGGCGCGCTGTGCGCCGGCTACCGCGTCCCGCACGTCGTCGCGGAGACGCTGACGGAGTTCCGGGCCGCGCTGGCGCCGGCGCCGGGCCTGCGGGTCGTCGAGGTCCGGGTGGACCGGTCACGGCACCGCGATCTGCACTCGCGCCTGCGGGCGGCGGTGTCGGCGGCCGTGTCCGCGGGCTGACGTCAACCGCTTTCCGGGTGGAATCCCAGTAGGCAAGAAACCTCCCTTCGGCTGTTCCTGCTTCCGGCTGCCCTGGCTACGTTCGAGCGCGCTGCTTCCTCACTCCTTTGGAGGATTTCGAATGCGTGCAAGAACGCGCACCGGTCTCGGTGCGCTCGCGGCCGGCGTCGTTTCGGTGCTGCTCGCCGGCACCGCGAGCGCGGCGCCCTCGCCCGGCGCCCCCGGTGCCGGCGACCCGTACTACCCGAACGCCGGCAACGGCGGCACGGACGTGCTGCACTACGACATCCGGCTCACCTACCAGCCCGCGACCGACCTCCTGTCGGGCACGACGACGCTGCTGCTCACCGCGACGCAGGACCTCTCGCGGTTCGACCTGGACTTCGCGCTGAAGGCGTCGAGCGTGCGGGTGAACAACCGCCCGGCGCAGTTCACGAACCAGACGGGCAACGGCGAGCTCGTCGTCACGCCGGCCCAGCCGCTGCTCAAGGGCCAGACCGCGACGGTCGTCGTCGCCTACGCGGACACGCCGTCGACCGAGAAGGTGGACGGCCTCAACGCGTGGAAGAAGGGCGCGTTCGGCGCGCTCGGGATCGACGAACCGCAGAGCTCGGCGTGGTGGTTCCCGGCCAACGACCACCCGACCGACAAGGCGACCTACGACGTCTCGATCGAGGCGCCGGACGGCAACGTGGCCATCTCCAACGGCTCGCTGGTCCGGACGCAGAAGAGCCGCGCGGGCTGGACCCGCTGGCAGTGGCGCAGCACGAAGCCGCAGGCCACGTACCTGACGTCGTTCATCGTCGGCAACTACGAGCTGGTCCAGTCGACGACCCCGGACGGCAAGCCGTTCATCACCGCCTACGGCGCCGACCTGGGCGACTCGCTGTACGCGGCGAAGGCCAGCGTGGAGCGGACGCCGGAGATCGACGAGTTCCTCGCGACCCAGTTCGGCCCGTACCCGTTCGAGGCGGAGGGCGGCGTCGTGACCAGCGGCATCACGTTCTCCCTGGAGAACCAGACCCGGCCGACGTACGGCGCCCGCAACTTCCGCGCGGGCTCGAACACGACGTTGATCGCGCACGAGAACGCCCACCAGTGGTTCGGCGACAACGTGTCGCTGGGCCGCTGGAGCGACATCTGGCTGAACGAGGGCTTCGCGTCGTACGCGGAGTGGCTGTGGTCGGAGCACGAGGGCGAAGGAACGGTCGCGGAGCTGGCGCAGTACACGTACGACTCGAACGCGGCCGACGCGGACCTGTGGAAGGTCGTCCCGGCCGACCCGGGCGCGGACAACCAGTTCGACAACGCGGTGTACGACCGCGGTGCGCTGACTCTCCAGGCGCTCCGGACGGCCGTGGGTGACGAGGCGTTCTTCAAGATCCTGCAGACCTGGCAGGTCACGAAGGGCGGGAAGGACGGGCGGATCCTCGAGTTCATCGCGCTGGCGGAGAAGATCTCGGGCAAGCCGCTGCACGACCTGTTCCAGACGTGGCTGTACACGGCGGGCAAGCCGTCGGTGGGCCCGAACGGGGCGGCTGCCTTCACCTCGCGCGCGGCGTCGGTGAAGCCTCGCTCGTACGACCAGATCCAGCAGAACCACCGGTTCCTCGCCGCCGAACACGCGGGCTGAGCGGGACCGCTACGCTCGCGGCGTGAGCACGAGAGGTGAGCGGGCGAGGCGCGTCGGGTGGTGGACCACCCTCGGCGTCGCCTCGCTCCTCACCGTCATGTGCGTGTGCCTGCTCTTCGCGGCTCTTCGGAACGACAGCGCGATCTCGGCCCAGCTGGGGACGGCGACGGCGACGGTGGATTCGGTGGCGTTCGACCGGACGATCATCCACTTCGAGACGCCGGACGGGATCGTGCACAGCCCGGCCAACGGGGTCCTGTACCCGGACGGGCTGGCCGCCGGCCAGCTGGTGCGGATCGAGTACGACGCGTCCGATCCGGAGCTGGCCCGGGTGGCGGGGCGGTCGGCGGCTTTGACGTTGTTGCCGCTGGGGAGCTTTGTGTTCTTCACGTGGCTGGTGGCCGGGCCGGCGCTTTGGTGGATTCGGCGGCAGGGGAAGCGGGCTTTGGCTGCGGTTTGAGCGGTTTTCGGCTCTTTGGCCTGAGTGGTTCCCCGCTCCTCGTCCTTTGATTGTTCAACACCGGGGATCCGGCCTCAAGGGCGCCTTCGGCGTCGCTTCGCGATGGGCTTCGCCCACCCTTGACCCCGGCTCCCCGGTGCTGACTGCGGCTGGGACGAGGGGCGGGGGAGGTGTAGGGCGGTTGGTGCGGCTTCTTGTGCTGGAGCCGTCGGTGCGGCTGTGGGTTGAACCGGGTCAGTCCGCCGTCTTCCGCCAGCTACTTCGGGTGATCTCGTACTCCACCTCGCCCTGCTCTGCCCCCTCGACTGGGTCTTCATACTCCCCAGCGGAGATGAACGCCCGCTTGAACGTCATCCCCGCCGAGGCCATCGTGGCCCGGGATGGCTTGTTCACCGCCATCGTCTGGGCGAAGATCCGGTTCAGGCCCAGGTCCTCGAAGCCGTAGCGGAGCACCTCCAGCGACCCCTCGCGGGCATATCCCTTCCGCCACTGGCGGCGCAGCAACCGGTACCCCAGCTCCGCCTCGCCTTCGGCGAACGGCTGGTCCGGCCCATTGGGCGGCCGCAGCAGCCACCAGCCCACGAAGTCCGCACCCGCGAAGCCCATCCAGAACCCGAACCCCGGCTCCACCGCCATCCGGCGTGCGTGGGCCGCCGCGACCTCGTCCCGGGTCGCTGCGCGGGCGGTCAGGTACCTCATCACCTCCGGATCCGAGTCCAGCTCGTACTCCAGATCGAGGTGCTCGTCGGCCAGGGGCACGAGCGAGAGACGCGGTGTGTGCAGGGTCGGCATGCCTCGATCCTCACCCCGCGCGCAACCGATTAGCCCGCCGTCTCCTGCCACCAGCCGAGGACCTCGTCCGCCACCCCGGGGGCCGCCACGAGCAGGCCGTCCGTGGGGAGGGCCGTGTCCTCGCCGTGCTTGTCCAGGACCACCGCGCCCGCCTCGATCGCCATCGCCACCGAGCCCGCCACGTCCCACTCGTGGTAGCTGTGCAGCACCGCCGCCGCCGCGTGGCCCAATGCCACCTGGGCGATCGACAACGCCGCCGAGCCCAGCACGCGCACCCCCGCGTGGGCCGCCGCCGCTCGCTCGATGAAGCCGCCCATCCCTGGCCAGGGGCCTGTCCGGGCCAGCTCGGTGCAGACCAGGGCTCCCGCCGTCACGCAGCGGTCCGCCAGCTGGATCGGCTTGCCGTTCGCGCGGGCTCCCCGGCCGCGCGCCGCGGCGTAGATCTGGGCCCGGTACGGGTCCGCCACCACGCCCACCACCGGTCCGGCCGCGTCCACCAGGGCCAGGCTGTACGCGCACCAGGGCACGCCGGCCACGTAGTTCGCCGTTCCGTCCACCGAGTCGACCACCCAGCGGTACTCCGCGACGTCCGCTCCGTGGTCCGCGCCGAACTCGTGGCCGACCACCGGGATGCCCGGGAACTCCGCCGTCAGGACGCGCCGGGTGTGGCGCTCCAGGATCCGGTCGGTGTCGGTGACCCAGTCGAACGGCGAGTCCAGGGTCGACGGGTGGGCGCCGCGGCCGGCGGTCGCGGTGATCACGTCGGTGGCGTCGTTGGCCAGCCGCCCGGCCACTTCGAGCGCCCTCGACAGCAGGCCGGGCTCGACGGGCCGCGGCGGCCGTGAGGACAAGAGGGTCATGCCCGCCTAGTCTGGGCCACCCTGGTTTCCGGCACGCGACCTTGAGATGACATGTCGTAGCCGATCTGTTCCGGCAGCGTTGGCCGCCGTGTCACGCGGTCGCCAGGATCGGGTGCGATCGTCCAAGACGTGCGAGTCGCCATAGTCACCGAAAGTTTCCTGCCCCAGGTGAACGGCGTGACCAACTCCGTCCTGCGGGTCGTCGAGCACCTGCGCGAACGCGCCCACGACGTGCTGATCATCGCCCCCGGCCCGGGCCCGGACTCCTACCGCGGCGCCCCGGTCGTCCGGATCCCCGCGCTCGACGTCCCCGGCGTGAGCTCCCTGCCGATCGGCCTGCCGACGCGCACCGTGCTCAACGCGCTGGCCGCGTTCGGCCCGGACGTCGTGCACCTGGCGTCGCCGTTCGTCGTCGGTGCGCGCGGGCTGGCCGCCGCGAGACGGCTGCGCGTCCCGTCGATCGCCGTCTACCAGACCGACATCGCCGGGTTCGCCGCCGCGTACGGCTTCGGCATCGCCGCCCGCGCCGCGTGGCGGTGGGTGCGGCGGCTGCACTCGCGGGCCGACCGGACCCTCGCGCCGTCCAGCGACTCCGTCGAGCAGCTGCGGCTCCACGGCGTCCCGCGCGTGCACCGCTGGGCGCGCGGCGTCGACATCGACCGGTTCTCGCCGGCCCACGCCGACCCGGCGTTGCGGGCCGAGCTGGCCCCGGACGGCGAGCTGCTCGTCGGGTTCGTCGGCCGGCTGGCGCCCGAGAAGGAGGTCGACCGGCTGGCCGCGCTGGCCGGCGTGCCGGGCATCCGGGTGGTCGTCGTCGGCGACGGGCCCGAACTGCCCGCGCTGAAAGAACAGCTGCCGGGCGCGGCCTTTCTCGGTGCGAAGTACGGCGACGACCTCTCGAAGGCGTACGCGAGCCTCGACGTCTTCGTCCACACCGGACCGCACGAGACGTTCTGCCAGGCGGTGCAGGAGGCGATGGCCTCCGGGCTGCCCGTCCTCGCCCCGGACGCCGGCGGCCCGAAGGACCTCGTCCTGCCCGGCCGCACCGGCTACCTGCTGCCCGCCGACCGCGAGCAGTTCGGCCCGGCGCTCGTCGAGAAGGTCGACGCCCTCCGCGACGCCGCGTTGCGCGCGAGGCTCGGCGAGAAGGCGCGCAAGGTGGTGCTGGGCCGCACCTGGCCCGCCGTCTGCCACGAGCTGGTCGGGCACTACGAAGCCGTGCGCGGCCGGGCCGCCCGCGCGGCCTGAAATGCACATCGTCCAGCTCGCGAATTTCTACGGGCCACGCTCGGGCGGGCTGCGCACCGCACTGCACCACCTCGGCGCCGGCTACGTCGCGAGCGGGCACGAGGTCACGCTCGTGGTGCCCGGGCGCCGGTACGCCGACGAGGTCCTGCCGACCGGCGTCCGCCGGTTTTCCCTGCCCGCGCCGCGGATCCCGGGCACCGGCGGCTACCGCGCCATCGACCCGCACCGGGTCCGCGCGGTCCTGCGCCGGCTCGAACCGGACCGGCTGGAGGTGTCCGACCGGCTGACGCTGCGGGGGATGGGCGGCTGGGCGAGCCGCCACGGCGTGCCCAGCACGGTCATCTCCCACGAACGCCTCGACCGCCTGCTGGAGCAGTTCCTGCTGCCCGCGCCGATGGCCCGCCGGGTCGCCGACGCCGCCAACCGGCGGATGGCGGCCGGCTACGACACGGTGGTCTGCACGACGGCGTTCGCGCGCGCGGAGTTCGACCGGATCGCCGCGCCGAACGTCCGCCGCGTCCCGCTCGGCGTCGACTTGGCGACCTTCCGGCCCGCCATGCGCGACGACGGCTGGCGCACCGATCTCGCCGGGGGAGCGGAGGCGCTGTTGGTCCACTGTGGACGGCTGTCGCCGGAGAAGCACGTGGAGCGCAGCGTGGACACGGTCGCGGCGCTGACCGAGGCCGGGGCGAAGGTGCGGCTGGTGGTGGCGGGTGACGGGCCGCGGCGGCGGGCCCTGGAACGCCGGGCGCGGGGGCTGCCGGTGACGTTCCTGGGGTTCCTGCCGGGCCGCGGCGACGTCGCCCGGCTGCTGGCCAGCGCAGACGTCTCCCTCGCGCCCGGGCCGCACGAGACGTTCGGCCTGGCGGCCCTGGAGGCCCTGGCCTCGGGGACGCCGGTGGTGGTGTCGGCGTCGTCGGCGCTGCGGGAGATCGTTCGGCCCGGGTGTGGCGCGGCGGTGGACGACCACGCGCCCGCGTTCGCGAAAGCGGTGACCGGGCTCCTGGAAAGCCCGGAGGACTTGCGCCGGGCGGCGGCCAGGGCCCGCGCGGAGGAGTTCACCTGGCCCGCGGCCGTGGCGGGCATGCTGGCGGCCTTCAGCTGAACGCCCCGGACTAATCTCGACCCATGTCACGCGCAAGCCTGGACAAGGACCCGCACGAAGTCGCCGCGATGTTCGACGGCGTCGCGTCCGGGTACGACCGGGCGAACTCGTTCATGACCTTCGGCTTCGACCGGCGCTGGCGGACCACCACCGCCCGCGTCCTCGACGCCCGCCGCGGCGAGAGGGTCCTGGACCTCGCCGCCGGCACCGGGGTCTCGACCGTCGAGTACGCCCGCGGGGGCGCGTGGTGCCTGGCCGCGGACTTCTCGTTCGGCATGCTCCGCGCCGGCCTGCACCGCAAGGTCCCGATGGTCGCCGCGGACGCGCTGAACCTGCCGTTCGCCGACGAGAGCTTCGACGCCGTGACGATCTCCCTCGCCCTGCGCAACTTCGTCGACCCGAAGGCCGCGCTCACCGAGATCGCCCGGGTGGTCAAGCCCGGCGGCCGGCTGGTGATCTGCGAGGTCTCGACCCCGCCGTTCGCCCCGATCCGGTTCGTCCACCGCCGGTTCGTCCTCAAGCTGCTGACCTGGGTCGGCAGCCGGACGTCGTCCAACCCCGAGGCGTACAAATACCTGGCCGAATCCATGCTCACCTGGCCCGACCAGCGGACCCTCGGCGAGATCATCGCGAGCGCCGGCTGGACCGACGTCGAGTGGTTGAACCTCACATTCGGGGTCGTGGCGATCCACCGCGCGCGAAAGCCTGCCTAAACTCGCGTTCATGACGCGACGCACCGCAGACCAGGACGCCGAAGTCATCGTCGTCGGCGCCGGACCCGCAGGGTCCACCGTGGCCACCTACCTGGCCCGCGCGGGCGTCGACGTCCTGCTGCTCGAGAAGACCGAGTTCCCCCGCGAGAAGGTCTGCGGTGACGGCCTGACCCCGCGCGGCGTCAAGCAGCTGATCGACCTGGGCATCGACACCAGTGAGGACGCGGGCTGGGTGCACAGCCGCGGCCTGCGGATCCTCACCGGCGACCTGACGCTGGAACTCGACTGGCCGGACCTGACGAGCTATCCGCCGTACGGCGTGTCCCGCACCCGCCACGACTTCGACGACCTCCTCGCGAAGCTCGCCGTGAAGGCGGGCGCGCGCCTGTACGAGCGCACCACGGTGACCAGCGCGATCACCGACCCCAGCGGCCGCGTGGTCGGCGTCGAGGCGAAGGTCGGCCCGGAGAAGACGCCGGTGCACTACCGCGCGCCCCTGGTCCTGGCCTGCGACGGCGTCTCCGCGCGGCTCGCGCTGAGCGTCGGCATCCAGAAGAACGAGAAGCGCCCGATGGGCGTGGCCGTGCGGCAGTACTACAAGAGCCCGCGGCACGACGACCCGTTCATCGAGGGCCACCTCGAGCTGTGGGACCGCTCCGACCCGCGGAACCCGAAGCTGCTGCCGGGCTACGGCTGGGCGTTCCCGCTCGGCGACGGCACGGTCAACGTCGGCCTCGGCATGCTTTCGACGTCGGCCTCCTTCCGGAACACCGACTACCGCGCGCTGCTGCGCCAGTGGCTCGACGGGACGCCGGAGGAGTGGGGCTACCGCGAGGAGAACGCGATCGGCAAGGTCGGCGGCGCCGGCCTCCCGATGGGCTTCAACCGCACCCCGCACTACCGCGACGGCCTGCTGCTGCTCGGCGACGCGGGCGGCATGGTCAGCCCGTTCAACGGCGAAGGCATCTCGGCCGCGATGGAATCGGCGCAGATCGCCGCGGAGGTCGTCGTGCAAGCGCTTGCGCGGCGCGAAGGGCCTTCGCGCGAGCGGGCGCTGGAGGCGTACCCGCGGGCGGTGGGCGAGCTGATGGGCGGCTACTACGCGCTGGGGAACGTCTTCGCGAAGATCATCGGCAAGCCGAAGATCATGCACGCGTGCACCAAGTACGGCCTGCGCATCAACAAGCTCCTGCCGCTGGTCTACAAGGGCCTGTCGGGCTGCTACGACGCCAAGGGCGGCGACGGCGTCGACCGCCTGATCGCGGCCCTCGCCAAGGCCGCTCCCACCCCGCGCTGACCCGGCCCCAAGCGCCCCAATGTGGCGTTCGGTTGGGTGGTAGTCCCCCAACACCACAAACCGGGGGGCGCGAAGGG
>NZ_JBSGJD010000086.1:0-33420 GCF_053605405.1 Amycolatopsis sp. NPDC003861 | reverse complement strand
ACTGGCCGTTGGTGCCCTTGATGTGCGCGCCGAGGCCGCGGACCGGCGTCCAGTCGTTGCCGAGGCCGCCCGAGTACTTCGCCAGCAGCGCGTTGTTCTTGTAGGCCTGGAAGATCGAGTCCAGGTCGTCGTCCACCGTGGTCAGGAAGCAGGACGACAGCTGCGGGCGCGTGGTGCCCGAGTTGAACAGCGTCGGCGTCGAGGCCATGAAGTGGAAGCTCGACAGCAGTTCGTAGAACTCGATCGCGCGGGCTTCGCGGTCGTCTTCCCGGATCGCGAGACCCATGGCCACGCGCATGAAGAACGCCTGCGGCAGCTCGAAGCGGGTGCCCTCGTGGTGCTGGAAGTACCGGTCGTACAGCGTCTGCAGGCCGAGGAACCCGAAGTCGAGGTCACGCTCGGGGCGGATCGCGGCGGTGATCTTGTCCAGGTCGAAGCGCTGCAGCTCGCCGTCGACCAGCTCCAGCTCGATCGCGCGGCGCAGGTAGGCGCGGAAGTACGCCGGGTACTCGGCGGCCATCTCGTCCTGGCTGGCCTGACGCGGCTTCTGCGCGAGGTAGCTCAGTGCTTCGCCGCGCAGCTTGTCCAGCAGCAGGCGGGCGGAGACGTAGGAGTAGTTCGGCTCCTGCTCGACCAGCACGCGGGCGGCCATGATCTGGGCCAGGGCGAGCTCGTCGGCGCTGATGCCGTCGTAGAGGTTGCGCTTGGTCTCGGCCAGCACCGGCTCGGCCGTGACGTCGTCGAGGCCGGCGACGGCCTCGCCCACCACGTGGGAAACGCGGGCCCAGTCGAGCGGACGCAGGACGCCGTCGGTGCCCTTGACGTTCAGCGCGGCCTCGGCCGCGGCCGGCTTGGCGGCCTCGCGGGCCTTCGCGCGCTCCTCGCGGTAGAGGACGTAGGCGCGAGCGACCTTGTGGTGCTCACCGCGCATGAGGGCGAGCTCGACGATGTCCTGGATCTGCTCGATGTGCAGGGCGGTCTCGGGGCCGGCGTGGCGCAGCAGGCTGGTCTCGACCTGCTGGGTCAGCTCCGCGACGACGTGGTGCACGCGGGAGGACGCGGCGGCGTCGCCGCCCTCGACCGCGAGGAACGCCTTGGTCAGCGCGACCGAGATCTTCCCGGCGTCGAACGGCGACACGCTGCCGTCCCGCCGGATGACCCGGATCGCGGTGGGTGAGTCGGCAGCGGACGGCCGCTGACCGGTTTCGACTGACATGCGTGTCTCCAAGTTTTCGGGCGCGTTCGATCGCCGCACGGCCTCGCGAGGCCGTGCGCTGCGGTTTTCGGAAAGCTGCCCGGCGACCCTCCGCAGCGGTCTCCCCGTCGCTGGGGGCTGCCGGTGTTGAGAGACTACATGTTGGGGTCGAGCCGCGCGCGGGACCCTAAATGGCGTGTCGCGGGTCCTCACCCTGCCGGGTGGCGTGATCACCCAGAGGTGCTGCTCAAGCCCCGAACCGCAGTTCGCTGCCGGGCAGCGCGAGGCTCAGGAACGGCCGCCGGCCGGCCAGGTAACCGAGCGGGCCGCGCGCGTTGACCGCCCAGTCGGCCGCGGCGAGCCCGGGCCGGATCTTCGCGCCGACCGGCGTCCGGACGGGCGTGCCGGCGCGGTCCTGGAGGACGTCGAACCGGCTCGGGAGGGCGAGCGGCGAGCCCGGCCGCGGCGTGAAGGCGGCGGTGGCGATCCAGTCGTCACCGGTGGCCGCGGTGTAGGTGCGGTCGGTGAACTGGAGGGCGGCGAGGTCCTTCGGGATGGCCCACAGCTCGCGGCCGCCGGCGAGGGAGACTTCGGAGTCGACCCAGATCTGCGTGATCGTGCAGGTGGTCCGCTTCCCGCGCACCGGGACGGCGGCGAGCAGTTCGTGGTAGGCGAGCTGCCCCGGCTCCCGGTAACTGATCCAGGCGGTGAAGACGGAGGTGAACCCGGCGACGGACAGGGCGCCGGGGTGCACGTCGCGCGCGGGGACGCGCCAGATCGAGACGTGCGCGTCGGCGACGAGGTGCCAGGGCTGCGGCGGGTAGGCGGTCATTTCTCCAGCCAGGGCAGGTAGTCGGGCAGGTCCTTCTCGACGCGCATCCCGAACGACGGCGGCCGTTTCTGCAGGAAGGAGAGGACACCCTCGACGGCGTCCGGGTTCGCGCCGAGCCCGCCGATCAGCTTCGAGTCCAGTTCGTGCACCGGGAACGGCGACCCGGCGCTCGCCATCCGGTAGAGCAGCTGCCGTGTGACGGCGACCGACACCGGCGCGGTCGTCTCGACGATCTCCTTCGCGACCTTCTTCGCTTCGTCCAGCACGGTGCCGGTGGGGAAGACCTTGTGCACCAAGCCTTTCTCCAGCGCCTCGGCCGCATCGAAGACGCGCCCGCTGACCATCCAGTCGAGCGCGGTGCCCATCCCGACGAGCCGGGGCAGGAACCAGGCGGACGCGCCTTCGGGGTAGATGCCGCGGCGGGTGAAGACGAAGCCGAACCGCGAGTCCTCCGAGGCGAGCCGGTAGTCGCACGAGAGCGTGATGGTGAGCCCGCCGCCCACGGCGGCCCCGTGCAGGGCGGCGATGACGGGCTTGTTCATGGCGAAGATCCGCTTCGAGCACCGGCCGGCGGGCTCCTGCCAGGCGTCCCCGGGCCCCTCGGCGGGATCGAAGTCGAAGCCGCCTTGGGAGAGATCGGCGCCGACGCAGAAGTCCTTCCCGGCACCGGTCAGCACGACCACCCGGACGTCCTCATCCCGATCGGCCCGTTCCATGGCGGCGGCGAGCTCATCGGCCATCCGGATGGTGTAGCCGTTGCGCGCCTCGGGCCGGTTAAGGGTGACGGTGGCAATCCGGTCCTCGACGGCGTAGGTGATCTCGGCGTAGTCGGCCATGGTGAGGAAGCTATTGCAGCGGGACGCTACTGGCAAGATGTCAATAGTGGGATTGCGTCGGCTGGGCGGCGCGGGCGTGGGGCTCGCGGCCGGTCCGGACCGGTGCCCGCCGCGTCGTGGGGCGTCGGAGTCGTGGACGCGCGGGTGTGGGCCCGCGGCCGTGTGGCCGCGGGGCCTTTCCCGTGTTCAGGCTGCGAATGGCAGCGGTTCGTGGAGGTTGTTGCGGCGGGGTTTTCGGCGGCGGTCGAGGAAGGTGGGTGGGAGGAATTCGGGGAGGCCGTCGGGGGCGATGCGGACTTCCCAGCCGGAGCGGTGCAGCAGCCGGTGGTGGTGGGCGCACATCAACACCAGGTTGTTCAGGTCAGTAGGGCCGCCGTCGGCCCAGTGCCGGATGTGGTGGCCTTGGCAGTGCCGGGGTGGGCGGTGGCAGCCGGGGAACGCGCAACCTCGGTCGCGCAGGAACAGGGCGCGGCGCAGCCCGGCGGAGATCAAGCGGCGGAGGCGCCCGAGGTTGAGGGGTTCACTTTTCGCACCCAGCACGGCGGGGATGATCATGGCGTCGCAGGCATGGACGCGGGCTTCGGCCGCGGTCATGGTCCCGGTGTCACCGAGCGTGGCCTGACCGGTGCCGGACTGCAGGTCGGTGAGGGAGACCGCGACCATGACGTGCGCTCGTTCCCCGGCCTGCATCGGCAAGTCCGGGGAATTGAGGGCCAGGTCGATGGCGTCGGAGAAGGCGTCGCCGTAACGCTGCGGCATCGCGCGGTGGTCGGGGCCGTCGTCGCCGGTGCGGCGCTCGGCCAAGGCATCGAGGAGGGCGCTGGCGCGGGTGCCGGTTTCGTCGTCGAACTTGCCGTTGAGCTCCCAGACCCCGGATCTTCGGCGACGCAGAAACAGTTCCCGGGTGGGAGTGGAAGGTTCGGTGTCGTCGGGTTCGGCACCATCGGGGTTGAGGTGAGCGAGGATCCGGGCACCGAGGACCGCGACCTGCTTGTGCCCGGCCTCGGCAGCGAACGCCAACAGATCAGCCTCGACGTGGTCACGGTGCTCGGGCGGAACCTCGGCCAGGACCGCAACACCCGTGGCCGGCGCCAGGGCGGGGATCGGGGTGCCATCGAGGTTGCGGCCGGAATTGACCAAACGAGCCCGCTTCACCAGACGTTCCGCCGCCGACCTCGGAAGGTCACCCAGGTGCTCCAGCAACCGGGCAACAGACCGGTACCCGAACACCTCCATCACCCCGCGCTGCTCGATCTCCACCACCAGCGCCCCCAGCTCAGCCTCCGCAGACCGCATACACGCGAGCAACTCACCCAGGCGGTCGGCAAAAGCCACCGCCTCGGCGGACGAACGAGCGCTGTCGGACATAGATCAAGATTACCGACCATCGAACACAAGTTCACCACTCGAACGGGTGCAAAGCGTGGACCTCGGGACAGCGGCCGGGCAAGAAACAATCAGGCGTGCTTGATTTTTCCGACCACCGCTGCCACCCTGGCCTCAGGACGCAAGGAGGCGGGCGATGGCGGACCTCGGCGTGATCCTCGGGGATCTCGACGCGGAGACACAGACGATCGACGACGCGGTGGCGGCGCTCCCGGACGCGGACTGGGCGCGCGCGACTCCCGCCGAGGGGTGGACGATCGCGCACCAGATCGCGCACCTGGCCTGGACCGATCGCAAGGCCCTGATCGCGGCCGCGCACCCGGAGAACTGGCAGGCCGAGGTCGAAGAGCTCCTCAAAGCCGGCGAGACCTACGTCGACGACGGGGCCGCCGACGGCGCGCAGCGGCCGCCGCGGGAGATCCTCGAAGACTGGCGTGACGGCCGCCGGCTGCTGGCCGCGGCTCTGGAAGCGGTGCCGGACGGGCAGAAACTCCCCTGGTACGGCCCCCCGATGAGCGCCGCCTCGATGGCGACCGCGCGGATGATGGAAACCTGGGCGCACGGCCAGGACATCTTCGACACCCTGGGCCTGACCCGCGAGCCGACCGCCCGCCTCTGGCACATCGCCCGCTTCGGCATCCGGACCCGCGACTTCGCCTACAAGGTCCACTCGCTCGCCCCGCCGGCCGAGGAGTTCCGCGTCGAACTCACCGCGCCCGACGGCTCCACCTGGGCCTTCGGGCCCGAGAACGCCGAGCAGCGGCTCACCGGCACCGCCCTGGACTTCTGCCTGGTCGTCACCCAGCGGCGGCACCCCGCCGACACCGATCTCGTCGCCCACGGCGCCGACGTCGAAGAGTGGCTCGGCATCGCGCAGGCCTTCGCCGGGCCGCCGGGCAACGGCCGGAAGCCGGGGCAGTTCGCATGACCTACCGCATCGGCAACGCGTCCGGGTTCTACGGCGATCGGTTCTCCGCCGTCCGCGAGATGCTCACCGGCGGCCCGCTCGACGTCCTGACCGGCGACTACCTCGCCGAGCTGACCATGCTCATCCTCGGCCGCGACCGGATGAAGGACGCCACCCGCGGCTACGCCAAGACCTTCCTCCGGCAGATGGAGGAAAACCTCGGGCTGGCGCAGGAAAAAGGCGTCAAGATCGTCGCCAACGCCGGGGGGCTCAACCCGGCCGGGCTGGCCGGCGCGCTCCGCGAACTGGCCGGGAAACTCGGGCTCGACGTCAAGATCGCCCACGTCGAGGGCGACGACCTCGTCCACCGCGCCGACGAGCTGGACCTCGGCCAACCGCTGACCGCCAACGCCTACCTCGGTGCCTGGGGCATCGCGGAGTGCCTGAACGCGGGCGCCGACGTCGTCGTCACCGGCCGCGTCACCGACGCCTCCGTCATCGTCGGCCCGGCCGCCGCGCACTACGGCTGGGCCCGTGACGACTTCGACGCGCTCGCCGGCGCGGTCGCGGCCGGGCACGTCATCGAGTGCGGGGCCCAGGCCACCGGCGGCAACTACGCCTTCTTCACCGAGCACACCCTCGGCGTGTCCGGCTTCCCGATCGCCGAGATCGAAGCCGACGGCTCCAGCGTCATCACCAAGCACCCGGGCACCGGCGGTGTGGTGAACGCCGGCACCGTCACCGCCCAGCTGCTGTACGAGATCACCGGCGCGCGGTACGCCGGGCCGGACGTCACGACCCGGTTCGACACGCTGTCGCTGACCGAAGACGGGCCGGACCGCGTCCGCATCTCCGGCGTCCGCGGGGAAGCGCCGCCGCCGACGCTGAAGGTCGCCCTCAACACCCTCGGCGGGTTCCGCAACGAGACGACGTTCGTCCTCACCGGACTCGACATCGAGGCGAAAGCCGCCCTAGTGCGCGAACAGCTCGAAGCGTCCATGAAGGACCGTCCGCCCGCCGACGTCCGGTGGACCCTGGCCCGCACCGACCACGCCGACGCCGACACCGAGCAGACCGCGAGCGCGCTGCTGCACGTCGCCGTCAAGGACGCCGACCCGAAGGTCGCCGGACGCGCGTTCACCGGCGCCGCCGTCGAACTCGCGCTGGCCAGCTACCCCGGGTTCCACGTCATCGCGCCGCCGTCGGACGCCTCGCCGTACGGCGTCTACACCGCGGCTCACGTGGCGGCCGGCAAGGTGCCGCACGTCGCCGTCCTGCCGGACGGCATGCGTGTCGACATAGCGCCTTCGGCGTCCACTCAGGATCTGTCCGATGTGGACGAGCCCGCGCTGCCCGAACCGCTCGGCCACGGGCCGGTGCGGCGGGTGCCCCTGGGCACGATCGCCGGGGCGCGCAGCGGCGACAAGGGCGGCAACGCCAACGTCGGCGTCTGGGTGCGCTCCGAAGAGGCCTGGCGGTGGCTCGTGCACCGGCTCACCGTGGCGGAGTTCAAGCTGCTGCTGCCCGAAACCGCCGACCTGCCGGTGACCCGGTACCTGCTGCCGAACCTGCGGGCGATGAACTTCGTCGTCGAAGGCATCCTCGGGGAGGGGGTCGCGTCGCAGGCGCGGTTCGACCCGCAGGCGAAGGCGCTCGGCGAGTGGCTGCGGTCGCGGGAGATCGACGTCCCCGAGGTGCTCCGGTGACCGATCCCTTCCGGACGCCCGAACGGGCCGAACTGCGCAAGACCGTGCGGAAGTTCGTCGAGCAGGAGGTCCTGCCGCACCTCGACGACTGGGAACGCGCCGGCGAGCTGCCGCGCGAGCTGCACCGCAAGGCCGGGGACCTCGGCCTGCTCGGCGTCGCCTTCCCCGAGGAGATCGGCGGGGGAGACGGCAACTACCTCGACGCCCTGGTCGTCGCCGAGGAGATGCACTACGCGGGCGGCTCCGGCGGCCTGTTCGCGTCGCTGTTCACCTGCGGCATCGCCGTCCCGCACATCGCCGAGGCCGGCGAACCGGTCCAGATCGAACGCTGGGTGCGGCCCGCCCTCGACGGAACCAAGATCGGGTCCCTCGCCGTCACCGAACCGGACGGCGGGTCCGACGTCGCCGGCATCCGCACCACCGCGGTCCGCGAGGGCGACGAATACGTCGTCAACGGCGCCAAGACGTTCATCACCTCCGGCTGCCGCGCCGACTTCGTGACGACGGTGGTGCGCACCGGTGGCGACGGCGCACACGGGCTCTCGCTGATCGTCGTCGAACGCGGCACGCCGGGCTTCACGGTGAGCCGCAAGCTCGACAAGATGGGCTGGCTCTGCTCCGACACCGCCGAACTGTCCTACATGGACGTCCGGGTCCCGGCGGAGAACCTGGTGGGGGCAGAGAACAGCGGCTTCGCTCAGGTGGCCACCCAGTTCGTCACCGAGCGGCTTTCGCTGGCCGTGCAGGCGTACGCGCACGCCCAGCGGGCGCTCGACCTGACGCTGGACTGGTGCCGGCTGCGCGAGACGTTCGGCCGCCCGCTCATCTCGCGGCAGGTCGTCCAGCACAAGCTCACCGAAATGGCGCGCAAGATCGACGTGGCCCGCACCTACACCCGGCAGGCCGCGATCCGGCACGTCTCGGGCGAGGAAGTCATCGCCGAAGCCTGTTTCTCCAAGAACACCGCCGTCGAGGCCGCCGAATGGGTGGTCAGCGAGGCCGTCCAGCTGCACGGCGGGCTCGGCTACATGCGCGAGTCCGAAGTGGAGCGGCACTACCGCGACGTCCGGATCCTCGGCATCGGCGGCGGCACCACCGAGATCCTCACCGGCCTGGCCGCGAAGCGATTGGGATACACCTCGTGACTGCTCTGAGGTCCACAGTGGACACGCGGGCCGCCGAGTTCGGCGCGAACCGCGAAGCGATGCTGGAGAAGCTCGCCGAGATCGACGCCGAACACGCCAAGGCCGTCGCCGGCGGTGGCGAGAAGTACGTCGAACGGCACCGCAAGCGCGGCAAGCTCCTGGCCCGGGAACGGATCGAGCTGCTGCTCGACGCGGATTCGCCGTTCCTGGAGCTGTCGCCGCTGGCCGCTTGGGGCACCGACTACCGCGTCGGCGCGAGCCTGGTCACCGGGATCGGGGTCGTCGAAGGCGTCGAGTGCCTGATCTCGGCCAGCGATCCGACGGTCAAGGGCGGCGCGAGCAACCCGTGGACGACGAAGAAGAGCTTCCGGGCCGCGGACATCGCCGCGCAGAACCGGCTGCCGTCGATCAACCTCGTCGAGTCCGGCGGCGCGGACCTGCCGACGCAGAAGGAGATCTTCATCCCCGGCGGCCGGATCTTCCGCGACATCACGCGGGCCTCGGCCGCGGGCTGCCCGACGATCGCGCTGGTTTTCGGCAACTCCACGGCGGGCGGCGCGTACCTGCCGGGCATGTCGGACTACGTCGTGATGGTGAAGGAACGCGCGAAGGTGTTCCTCGGCGGGCCGCCGCTGGTCAAGATGGCGACCGGCGAGGAGTCCGACGACGAGTCGCTGGGCGGGGCCGAGATGCACGCGCGGACCTCCGGCCTGGCCGACTACCTGGCCGTCGACGAGCAGGACGCGATCCGGTTGGGCCGCAACATCGTCAAGCGGCTCAACTGGACCAAGCAGGGGCCGTCTCCGAAACCGGACTACGAAGAGCCGCTCCACGACAGCGAGGACCTGCTCGGCATCGTCCCGACCGACCTCAAGGTGCCGTTCGACCCGCGCGAGGTGATCGCCCGCGTCGTCGACGGTTCCGACTTCGACGAGTTCAAGCCGCTCTACGGATCGAGCCTGGTCACCGGCTGGGCGAGCATCCACGGCTACCCGGTCGGCGTGCTGGCCAACGCGCAGGGGGTGCTGTTCGGCGAGGAGTCGCAGAAGGCCGCGCAGTTCATCCAGCTGGCCAACCAGATCCACACGCCGCTGGTGTTCCTGCACAACACGACCGGCTACATGGTCGGCAAGGAGTACGAGCAGAGCGGCATCATCAAGCACGGCGCGATGATGATCAACGCCGTCTCGAACTCGAAGGTGCCGCACCTGTCCGTCCTCATGGGAGCGTCCTACGGCGCCGGGCACTACGGGATGTGCGGCCGCGCCTACGATCCCCGGTTCCTGTTCGCGTGGCCGAGCGCGAAGTCCGCGGTGATGGGCCCGGCGCAGCTGGCCGGCGTGCTGTCCATCGTGGCCCGCGCGGCCGCCGAAAGCCGTGGCCAGGAGTACAACGAGGAACACGACAAGGCCATGCGGGCCATGGTCGAGGGGCAGATCGAGGCCGAGTCGATGCCGATGTTCCTCTCCGGCATGCTCTACGACGACGGCATCATCGACCCGCGCGACACCCGCACCGTGCTGGGCCTGAGCCTGTCCGCGATCCACAATGGACCAGTGAAGGGCGCCGAGGGCTTCGGCGTCTTCCGGATGTGAGCGAGCGATGATCCAGAACCTGCTGGTCGCCAACCGCGGCGAGATCGCCCGCCGCGTCTTCCGCACCTGCCGCGACGCCGGGATCGGCACGGTCGCGGTGTTCTCCGACGCCGATGCCGCCGCGCCGCACACCCTGGAGGCCGACGCGGCCGTCCGGCTGCCCGGCAACGCGCCGTCCGAGACGTACCTGCGGGCGGACCTGCTGGTCAAGGCCGCGGCCGAGACCGGCGCCGACGCCGTCCACCCCGGGTACGGCTTCCTGTCCGAGAACGCCGCGTTCGCCCGGGCGGTCCTCGACGCCGGGCTGACGTGGGTCGGGCCGCCGCCGGAGGCCATCGAGACCATGGGCTCCAAAGTGGAGTCCAAGCGCCTGATGGCCGCGGCCGGGGTGCCGGTGCTGTCCGAACTGGACCCGGCTTCGGTGACCGCGGACGACCTGCCGCTGCTGGTCAAGGCGTCCGCCGGTGGTGGCGGCCGCGGCATGCGCGTGGTCCGCTCGCTCGACGAGCTGGCCGAGGCGGTCGAAGGCGCCAGTGCCGAGGCCGGGTCGGCGTTCGGCGACCCGACCGTCTTCTGCGAGCGCTACCTGGAGACCGGACGCCACATCGAGGTCCAGGTGCTGGCCGACCGGCACGGCACGGTGTGGGCGGTGGGGGAGCGGGAGTGCTCCATCCAGCGCCGGCACCAGAAGGTCGTCGAGGAAGCGCCGTCGCCGTTCGTCGACGCGGCCATGCGCGAGGAGCTGTTCGAAGCCGCGCGCAAGGCCGCCAAGGCGATCGACTACGTCGGCGCGGGCACGGTCGAGTTCCTCGCCGCTCCGGACGGCCGGTTCTACTTCCTCGAGATGAACACCCGGCTGCAGGTGGAGCACCCGGTCACCGAGAACGTCACGGGCCTCGACCTGGTCGCCCTGCAGCTGCGGATCGCCGAGGGCGAGCGCCTGCCGGCCGGCCCGCCGCCCACCGTCGGTCACGCCATCGAGGTCCGGCTCTACGCCGAAGACCCGGCCGCGGGCTGGCAGCCGCAGAGCGGCACGCTGCACACCTTCGAAGTACCCGACGTGGACCGTTCGTTCACGCACGGACCCGGGCTGCGGCTCGACTCCGGGTTCGAGACCGGGTCCGTGGTGGGTGTCCACTACGACCCGATGCTCGCCAAGGTGATCACCTGGGCGCCGACCCGCGCCGGAGCCGCCCGCCGGCTCGCGAAGGCCCTGGCGGCGGCGAAGATCCACGGCGTCGTCACCAACCGCGACCTCCTCGTGAACATCCTGCGGCACGAAGCCTTCCTGGCGGGGGAGACCGACACGGCGTTCTTCGACCGGCACGGCCTCGACACCCTCGCCGCACCTCTGGCCACGCCCGACGCCGAACGGCTCTCCGCGCTCGCCGCGGCGCTGGCGGACGCGGCGGGCAACCGGGCGTCGGCGACCACGCAGAGCAGGCTGCCGAGTGGCTGGCGCAACGTCCGCTCGGCCGGCCAGCGCAGGGTCTTCACGGTGGCCGACCGCGAGTACGAGGTGGTCTACTCGCTGACCCGCGACGGCCTCCGCGCCGACGGCTTCGAGGCCGGGCTGGTCGGCGCCGAGCCGGGGCGGGTCGTGCTCGACATCGGCGGCGTGCGGCGCGCGTTCGACGTCGCCCGGCACGACGGCGTGTCCTATGTGGACTCCGCGCTCGGTTCGGTGGCGCTGAGGGCCGAGCCGCGGTTCGCGGACCCGGACGCGGCCCTGGCCGCGGGGTCGCTGGTGGCGCCGATGCCCGGCACGGTCGTCCGGCTCGCCGTGCAGGCGGGGGACCCGGTCAAGGCCGGCGACCCGCTGCTGTGGCTCGAAGCGATGAAGATGGAACACCGGATCGCCGCCCCCGCCGACGGCGTGGTCGCGGAACTGCCGGTGACGGTCGGACAGCAGGTCGAAGTGGGCACGATCCTCGCGGTGGTGGGAGAAGCAGAATGAACGCGATGAACTTCGTCGAGCCGGAGGAGCGGACCGCGCTTCGCAAGGCCGTCGCCGAACTCGGCGCCAAGTACGGGCACGAGTACTACGCCCGCAAGGCCCGCGCGGACGAGAAGACGCACGAACTGTGGGACGAGGCCGGGCGGCTGGGCTACCTCGGCGTCAACATCCCCGAGGAGTACGGCGGCGGGGGCGCGGGCATCGCCGACCTCGCCGCGGTGCTCGAAGAGCTGGCCGCTGCGGGCTCGCCGTTGCTGCTCATGGTCGTCTCGCCGGCCATCTGCGGCACCGTGATCTCCCGGTTCGGCACCGACGAGCAGAAGAAGCAGTGGCTGCCCGGCATCGCCGACGGCACCAAGCGGATGGTGTTCGCGATCACCGAGCCGGACGCCGGGTCGAACTCGCACAAGATCACCACCACCGCACGGCGCGACGCCGGCGGCTGGGTCCTCAACGGGCGCAAGGTCTACATCTCCGGCGTGGACGAGGCCGACGCCGTGCTGGTCGTCGGCCGCACCGAGGACGCGAAGACCGGCCGCCTCAAGCCGGCGCTGTTCATCCTGCCGACCGGCACCCCGGGTTTCGAGCACACGAAGATCCCGATGGACATCGTCGCGCCGGAGAACCAGTTCTCGCTGTTCCTCGACGACGTCCACCTGCCCGCCGAAGCGCTGGTCGGCGAGGAGGACGCGGCGATCGCGCAATTGTTCGCCGGCCTCAACCCGGAACGCATCATGGGCGCGTCGTTCTCGCTCGGCATCGCCCGGTACGCGCTGGCCAAGGCCGTCGGCTACGCGAACGAGCGGCAGGTCTGGGGCGCCCCGATCGGCACCCACCAGGGTCTCGCGCACCCGCTCGCGGAGATCAAGATCGAGCTGGAGCTCGCGAAGCTGATGACGCAGAAGGCGGCGTCGCTCTACGACTCCGGCGACGACTTCGGCGCGGGCGAGTCGGCCAACATGGCGAAGTACGCGGCGGCCGAGGTCGCCATCCGCGCGACCGACCAGGCCGTCCAGACCCACGGCGGCAACGGCCTGGCCACCGAATACGGCCTCGGCACGCTGGTCACGGCGGTGCGGCTGGGCCGGATCGCCCCGGTGAGCCGCGAGATGGTGCTCAACTTCGTCGGCCAGCACAGCCTCGGCCTGCCGAAGTCGTACTAGGAGGTCGCTGTGACCACATTGGACGGCAAGACGATCATCATGTCCGGCGGCAGCCGCGGAATCGGCGAGACGATCGCCCTGCGCGCGGCGGCCGATGGCGCGAACGTGGCCCTGCTGGCGAAGACGGCCGAGCCGCACCCGAAGCTGCCGGGCACGATCTACACGGCGGCCGAGGCGATCGAGAAGGCGGGCGGGCAGGCGTTGCCGATCATCGGCGACGTCCGCGACGACGACGGTGTCGCGGCGGCGGTGGCGAAGACCGCCGAGCAGTTCGGCGGCATCGACATCGTGGTGAACAACGCGAGCGCGATCGACCTGACGCCGACCGAGCAGGTCAGCATGAAGCGCTACGACCTGATGCAGGACATCAACGCGCGCGGCACGTTCCTGCTGTCCAAACTGGCCATCCCGCACCTGCGGCGGTCGATGAACCCGCACATCCTGACGCTGTCGCCGCCGATCAGCCTCGACGAGAAGTGGTTCACCGCCGGCCACCTCGCCTACAGCATCGCGAAGTACTCGATGAGCCTGGTGACCGTCGGGCTGGCCGCCGAACTGAAGAGCGACGGCGTCGCGGTCAATTCGCTGTGGCCCCGCACGACGATCGACACGGCGGCGATCCGCAACGTCGTCGGCGCGGAGCTGGCTTCGCGCAGCCGGACGCCGGAGATCATGGCCGACGCGGCGCACGCGATCCTGACGAAGCCGAGCCGGGAAGCCACCGGCAACTTCTTCCTCGACGACGAAGTGCTGCGGGCGGCCGGCGTCACGGACTTCGCGAAGTACCGCGTCGGCGACGCCGCCGAAGAGGACCTCCAGCTCGACTTCTGGGTGGACCCGGCTTGACCGGCATCCGCGAACCCCAGCAGGAGCGCAGCCGGACAACGCGGCGGCGCTTGATCGAGGCGGCGCTCGACAGCTTCGGCGAGCGCGGCTGGCACGGCGTGACGGTGGCCGGGATCGCCGAGCGCGCCGGCGTCTCCCGCGGCGCGGCGCAGCACCACTTCCCGGCCCGCGAGGACCTGGTGGTGGCGGCGGTCGACCTGCTCGGCGAGGCCCAGATCGACGAGCTGCGCGCCCAGGCCGCCGACCTGCCGAGCGGCGCGTCCCGCATCGAGCGCGTCGTGGAGATGGTGCTGAACCTGTACACGGGCCCGCTGTTCCGCGCGGCCCTGCAGCTGTGGTCGGTCGCGGCGACCGACGAGGCCCTGCGTGCCGTGCTGGTCCCGCTGGAGGCCCGGGTCGGCCGCGAGGCGCACCGGGTGACGGTCGAGCTGCTCGGCGTCGACGAGTCCCGGCCGGGGGTGCGGGAACTGGTCCAGGCCACGCTGGACCTGGCCCGCGGGCTCGGCCTGGCCAACCTGCTGACCGACGACACCCGCCGTCGGCGCCAGATCGTCCGCGAATGGGCCCGCACGCTGGAGCTGCGGCTGACCTGACGCGGGTTCCGAGACCGGACGGAACCTCACCCGCGCCCCAAACGTCATAGTGCCGTAAGTAACACAATCGGCCCAACGGGCGAATGACCCGTTGTAGTGGCGCAACGAGAAAGGCAGTCCGGTGTCCGGTTCAGGAGTCGAGCTCACCCACCGCGCGATGGCGATGCTGAAGGCGGTGGCCGCGGGTCGTGCGCAGATGTCGTGCAGCTGCGAGCCCGACCTCTTCATCGACGGATTCGCCTGTTGCGATCAGATCACCGCGCACGCCCTCGCCCACGGTGGCTACCTGCGGCCCGCCGTCGAAGGCGGCACCGGGCGGGTGGCCGCCGAGCTGACCGAGGCCGGGCGGGCCGTCCTGGAGATCACCGTCGCCGCCTGAGCGTCACGGAGCGTCGCTGGTTCGAACAAGTGTTCGGACTCCCGTCCGTGTGCCCGACCTGGCAGGCTTGTCCCCATGGCGGAGCACCCACGACCGGTGGACGACGAGGCGACGGTCTTCCTCCCGAGCGAGCTGCGGGGCCCGCACTGGCCGACCCGTGACCCGGACGTCTCGCGGCGCGCCTACGACGAGTTCGCCGGCCAGATCGTCGCCCGGCCGCCCGCGTCGCCGGTCAGCGCCGGGCGCGGGGAGGGTGCCGGTTCGTCGCTGGCCCGCTCCAGCGGCCGGATGGCGGTCGCCTCCGCCGTCAGCCGGGTCACCGGGTTCGTCGCGAAGCTGCTGCTCGCCGCCGTGGTCGGGGCCGGCGTCGTCAACGACTCGTTCACCGTCGCGAATACCCTGCCCAACATCGTCTTCGAACTGCTCTTCGGCGGCGTCCTCGCCAGCGTGGTGGTGCCGCTGCTGGTCCGCTCGCACGACGACCCCGACGGCGGCCGCGCCTACACCCAGCGGCTCATCACGATGGCGCTCGTGCTGCTCGCCGTCGGCACGGCCGTCGCGGTGGCGATCGCCCCGCTGTTCACCGCGCTCTACGTCGACAAATCGTCTCCGACGGCCAATCCGGCGCTGACCACCGCGCTGGCGTACCTGCTGCTGCCGCAGATCCTCTTCTACGGCCTCTTCGCGCTGCTCTCGGCGATCCTCAACGCCCAGAACGTCTTCGGCCCGCCGGCTTGGGCGCCGGTGCTGAACAACGTCGTCGTCACCAGCACGCTCGTCGTGTTCGCCGTCGTGCCGGGGGAGCTGACCCTCGACCCGGTCCGCATGAGCGACCCCAAGCTGCTCGTGCTCGGCCTCGGCACCACGCTCGGCATCGTCGCGCAGGCCGTGGTGCTCATCCCGGCGTTGCTGCGCACCGGCTTCCGGTTCCGCTGGCGCTGGGGCTTCGACCCGCGGATCAAGGAGTTCGGCGGGCTCGCCGCGTGGATCCTCGGCTACGTCGTGGTCAGCCACGTCGGATTCGTGATCACGACGAGGGTGCTGACCGGCGGCAACAGCGGCGGCGTGACGGCCTACAGCTACGCGTCCCTGCTCTTCCAGCTGCCGTACGGCATCCTCGGCGTCTCGTTGCTGACGGCGCTGATGCCGCGGATGAGCCGCGCGGCGGCGGACGGCGACACGGTCTCGCTGGTCGGCGACCTCTCGCTCGCGTCCCGCATGTCGACGGTGCTGTTCGTGCCGATTTCGGCGGTGCTGGCGGTGGTCGGCACCCCGATCGGCATCGCGATCTTCACCTGGGGCCGCGGCACCCTCGACGACGCCGAGCGGCTCGGCCAGACCCTGGCCGTCTCGGCCGTCGGGCTGCTGCCGTTCGCGCTGGTCATGCTGCAGCTGCGGGTGTTCTACGCGATGAAGGACGCCCGCACGCCGACGCTGATCATGCTCGTGATGACGGCGGTGAAGATCCCCCTCCTGCTGCTGTGCCGCGGCCTGCTCGACGGCGAGCACGTGGTGTACGGCGTCATGCTGGTCAACGGCGCCGGCTTCGTGGTCGGGGCGGTCCTCGGCCAGGTGTGGCTGTGGGTGCGGCTCGGGCACCTGCGCAGCAAGCGGTCGCTGCGGGTCGGCCTGATCACGCTCTCGGTGAGCGGGCTCGGGGTGGTGGCCGCGGTGCTGGCCGGGCACGCGGTGCCGGCGTCGTTGGGCGTGATCCCGGGAGCGTGGGTGAAGCTGCCGGTGCAGGGGCTGCTGGGGATGGCGGTGCCGTTCGGGTTGCTGGCGTTGCTGAAGCTGCCGGAGTTCACCCCGGTGACCCGCCGGGTGGCGGGGTTGCGGCGGCGGTTCGCGGCTCGTTGACGGCTACGGCCGGGAACGCGATCCGGTTGTCTCGAAACGGTAACGAGACCGCGGCGATCAGCGCGTTTACAATTGCCGCAAGGGTTTCTACTATCCACCGGGGATCAAGGCTGCCGCGGGCGAGCGTGCGCAGCGGGGGTACGGGTGGAGGTCGTGCATGACGCGCAGTGCGCGCAGGCGACGGGACCGGGTCACGGTCGACGAACTGCTCCGGCAGACCGGGGAACGGCCGCGCAAGCCGGGGTCGCGGGCGGCCGAGCTCGCCGCGCGCCGGGGTACCGGGGCCGAACCGGGGCCCAGCGGGGTGGCACGGATGGCCTTGGCGTCGGCGGTGATCGTCGTGCTGGGCGGGCTGGTGGTCGTGCTCGCCATGCGCCCGGACTCCGTGCCCGGTGACCGGCAGTTCCCGCAGCTGCAGCCGGCCACCGCCGTCCCGACGTCGACCGCGCTCGCCGTCCCGACCGAGACCACCACGCCGTCGCCGGTCGTGATGCACGCGCGCCGGACGCCCACGCCGACCCCGACCGTCACGGTCGAGCTGCCGCCCCCGCCCACCACCTCGAGTTCGGCGCCGTCCGGCTGGGACCCGCGGTGGAACTACTACGGCTGCTACCCGTACTCCTGCGGCGGCGGGCGCCGCTGACCCCGCGAAGGCCCCCTCACCGACCCCGATGCCGGTGAGAGGGCCCCCGACAGCCCCACTACGGGTCCGGATGTCAGCCGGTGTAGCCGGCGACGATCTTGGTGAACGCGTACTTGTCCTGGCTGATGCCGCTGCACTCGCCGCCACCGCTGCAGTCGCGGTTGGTGGCCCAGAACGTGAAGCGGGCCAGGTGGTGGCTGGCCGCGTAGCCGCGGATGGAGTTGAAGTTGGCCACCGTGACCGTCTCGCCCGCGTTGTCGGTCTTGCCGTTCATCGAGGAGAGGCCGCTGTGCCGGTAGGCGGTGTCGTCGTTCCAGCCGAACGTGGTCTTGAGCTGGTTCTTCAGCCCGTCGACCGCGGACTTCGTCAGCGCCGCCATGTCGCCGCCGCTGGAGAAGTCGAACGGCATGACCGACCAGACGTCGACGGGGGCGCCGATCGCCTTGGCCTGGTTGATCAGGCGCTTGCCCCAGGAGTCGGGGCCGGTCGTGGTGGTGCCGATGGTGATGACGACCTTGAGGTTCGGGTTCTTTTGCTTGGTCAGCTTCACCGCGTTCAGGATGCGGTCCTGCACGGTGTTGTTCTGGAACTCGTCGGTGTTCTCGATGTCGAGGTCGATCGCCTTGAGGCCGTAGGCGTCGATCACCTTCTGGTAGGCGCCCGCCAGCGCGGAGGCCGACGTGCACTTCGAGCCCAGCTTCGTGCCGGACCAGCCGCCGAAGGAGGGGATCACGTCCCCGCCCGCGTTGCGGATGTTCTGGATCATCGTCTTGTCCGAGCCGGTCAGCGACCGGGTGCCGTCCCACTTGGGGTTGCAGGTCCCGTCGGACAGCACGAACGCGAGCGTAAACGCTTTCACGCCGGTCGCGGACATCGCGGCGGACGGGCTGGTCTGCCCGCCCCACTGGTACAGGTACGGCGAGGCGAGCACCGGGTCGACCGCGGCCATGGCCTGCGGGGCGAGCCCGACCGTCGTCGCCAGCGCGGCCGAAGCCGCGGCGGCGAGGGTGAGGAGACGGCGCACTGATTTCACGGGGGTCCTCCAAAAGCGCAGGTGGAGCACCTCCGGTTTGAGGCGGCGGGATCAACCCGGGAGGAGTGCTGTGTGCCACCACACAGTGGACTAGACCAATATGGTGTGTCAACCCTCCGTCGGTCGGAAAATGACCCACGGAGCCTTCGGTTGCCGACGATGTCAAATTCCCCTGAAGGCGGATCGACATGAGCCTGCGTTCCGGCTACTTTGCCGAGATGGTGGGGGATTCCACGGTCGCCGCCGGCGGGGAACGCCGCCCGGGCCGGTTCCTGCCCGCCCTCGTCCCGCGACACTGGTCCCTGCGCCGGTGGGCGCTGTGGCGGCTGCCGCGCCGCGGCCAGGTCTGCTACCTCCTCGGGATCGACCTCCTCGCCGTCGCCGCGGTCGTGCTCGCCGCCCTCCGCTTCCCGCCGCTCGCCGCGATGCTGCCGCCGTTCGCGCTGCTCACGGCCGGGATGCTGGTCTCGGCGGAGCTCGCGCGGCCGGTCGAACGCCACCGCGAGGACACCCCCCTGGGGCCCGGCGTCGACACGCCGTGGGTCTTCGCCGGGGTGCTCGTGCTCCGGCCCGGCCTGGCCGTCGCGCTGGTCGTGCTCTCGGCGCTGCACCAGTGGTTCCGGGTCCGCAGAAGACCCGTCCACCGGCAGGTGTTCGGCGCCGCGGCGACGGCGCTGGCCGGGCTGTCCGCCGGTGCCTTCCTCACCGCGACCGGCGTCCGGCCGCTCGGCGGGGTCCTCGACGCGCGGACCGTCCTCCTGCTGACCGTCGCCGGGCTGGTCTTCCTCGCGGTGAACGCCGCGCTCGTGACCGGCGCCGACGGGCCCCGCCGGCCACGCGAGGCCGCGCCGGGGCACGCCTTCGACGCCGCGATGACGGCGTTCGGCCTTCCGCTCGCCTGGGCCGCCGTCGCCGCGCCGCTGCTGGTCCCGGTGCTGGCGGGCGCCACCGTCGTGCTGCACCGCGGCGGGCTGGGCAGCGGCCGCCGCGACCACGTCACCCTCGATCCGGGCACCGGCGTGCTGACCGCCGCCTCCTGGCGCGGCGCCGCCGAGGCCCGGCTGGATCGCCCCGGCGGTCCCGGCCCGGCCGTGCTGGTGCTCGACCTCGACCACTTCCGCCTCCTCAACGACCGCTACGGCGCCCGGATCGGCGACGCCGTGCTGCGCGCAGTCGCCGGCACCCTGCGCGACGAGGTCCGGGCCGCCGACCTGGTGGGCCGCTCCGGCGGCGAGGAGTTCGCGGTGCTGCTGCCCGGCACCGGCCCGTTCGACGCGATGGCGATCGCCGAGCGCATCCGCCTGCGCATCGCCTCGACGCTGGTGGCCCTGAAGGCCTCGGGCGACGGCCCGCAGTTCGTCGGGGTGACGGTCTCGATCGGCGTGGCGGGCTGCGCGGACGGGCTCCTCGACGACGCGCTGCTGGCCGCGGAACAGGCGTTGCTGCAGGCGAAGGCGGAGGGCCGGAACCGGACGGTCTGCGCCGAACCGGAGCCGTGACCTTCCCGTCAGGGAGCGGGTGCAACCGGCAATTCCCTGGGGCGTATTGATGGTTGTGCAGACGGCGAGGGGCCGTCGATGACACCGGGGGAACCAAATGTTTTCGAAGGTTGATTTCGCGCGCGCCGGTGCCGGTACCGGAATCGTGGTGGCGGCGGTATTCGTCCTTTCGGCCTGCGGCGGTCAGCAGGATCCGCCGAGCGCCGCACCGGCCGCACCGACGGTGCCGGGCACGACCGTGACGGCGACGACGGCCACCAAGGCGCCCGCTCCCGTGCAGGTGACGGAGCCGGTGCCGGCCAAGGCGGCGAACGTCTGCGCCTCGGCGACCAAGGCCACGCTGGAAGCCGCGTTCAAGGCGAACAGGCAGGCGTCGGAGGCGCTGGTGGTGGACAGCCGGGGCCTGCAGCGCATCGAATGCGAGGCGTCCTGGGCGTTCGCGCATTTCACCAACGAAATCGACGGTGGCCGCATGCTGTTCGCGCACCGGAACGGGAAATGGGTGCTGTTGCATGGTGGCACCGGCCAGATCTGCGACGAAGTCCCGGCCGCGATCGCCCGGAAGATCTGCGACTGAGCCTCAGCTCATGGTGATCGCGTCCAGCTTCTCCTTCAGGTACTGCGACGCGATCACCTCGGGGTAGGTCCGGGTCCCCAGCGGCGGCGCCAGTGACGTGATCCGCGCGTCGTGGTCGGTCTCGTAGAAGAAGATCAACGACACGAGGTCCTCGTCGGGCGCCGTCGCGGCCGGTGGGAGGACGCGGTGGCGGGTCGACCGCCAGCGGTCACCCGTCCAGCGGGCCATCAGGTCGCCGATGTTCACCGTGAACGCCTCCGGGTGGAACGGCGCGTCCTCCCACTCGCCCTCGGCCGTGCAGACCTGCAGGCCGCCGACCCCGGCCTGGCGGTCGAGCACCGTGACCGTGCCGAAGTCGGTGTGCGGGCCGATCCGGAACTGGTCCGGTGCCGGGGTGCCGACGTGGGTCATCGGCGGGTACCAGTTGATGTTGAACGTGTACGTCGGGTGCCCGGTGTGCCGGGTGAAGTGGCTCTGGGCGAGGCCGAGCGCCGCGGCGAAGATCTCCAGGAGGTGGTCGGCCAGCGCCCGCATCCGGCGCATGTACTCGGTGGCCGCCTCGCCGAGCCCGGGCACCTCGTGCGGCCAGACGTTGGGCTGGAACCAGAACCCGTCGACCTCGGCGACGCCGGTGCGGGTGTCCGCGCCCGCCGAGTAGGACTCCTTGAGGTCGGGCGGGGTCTCGGTGCCTTCGGCGTAGCCGTTGGCCTCGACGCCGGGCGGCAGCCAGCCGCGGCCGCCGACCGTGACGGCGTAGCGCTGCTTGACGTCCTCGGGCAGCGCGAAGAACTCCCGCGCCAGCTCGCGCGTCCGGTGACGCAGGTCGTCCGGGACGCCGTGCCCGGTGACCAGCAGGAAGCCGGACTCCCGCAGCGCCTGGTCGATCCGGCCCGCCACTTCGGCCCGGCCCTCGGACGTGCCCGCGAACCACGGCGAAAGGTCCACGAGCGGAACGGATGACGGCATACCGGCTCCTGTAGGGCGCTGTCTTCTTCTACTCTGTCCTATTCGGACTTCTCGACCCCGATGTCCTCGAACCACAGGTCCGGGCGCGCGGCGATGAACTCCGTCATCAGCGCGGTGCAGCCGGGATCGCCGAGCAGGGTGATCTCCACCCCGAGCCCGGCGAGCCAGTCGTGCCCGCCGTGGAACGTCTCGGCCTCACCGATGACGACGTGCCCGATACCGAACTGACGGACGAGCCCGGAGCAGTACCAGCACGGCGAAAGCGTGGTGACCATGATCGTGTCGCGGTAGTGCGGGCGGCGGCCGGCGTTGCGGAAGGCCGCGGTCTCGGCGTGCATCGACGGGTCGCCGTCCTGCACGCGCCGGTTGTGCCCGCGGCCCAGCAGTGTGCCCGCGGAGTCGAACAGCGCGGCCCCGATCGGCACGCCCCCTTCGGCCCGGCCCAGCTCGGCTTCTTCGCGGGCGACGGCGAGCAGGGCGTGCGGATCGATCGGCATGCGTCACTCTTTCCGGCCGGGGTGGTGCCTGGCAAGTGCTGGACGGCGAGACTGCACCTTCCGGCGGATCACGGACAGAGGCTGTCCGCGATGTCTGGCACACTGCGTGCCGTGTACGGCACATCGGAACGGCTGCTCAGGCTGCTGTCGCTGCTGCAGGCGCGCCGGGACTGGCCGGGTGCCGACCTCGCGGCGAGGCTCGAGGTCGACGTCCGCACGATCCGCCGGGACGTCGAGCGGCTGCGGTCCCTCGGCTACCCGGTGCACGCGACGCCGGGGGTGGCGGGCGGCTACCGGCTGGGCGCGGGCGCGGCGCTGCCGCCGTTGCTGCTGGACGACGACGAGGCGGTGGCGGTCGCGGTCGGCCTGCGCACGGCCGCGAGCGGCACGGTCAGCGGCATCGAGGAGACGTCGGTGCGGGCGCTGGCGAAGCTGGAGCAGGTGCTGCCCGCCCGATTGCGGCCGCGCGTGGGTGCCCTGCAGGCGGCGACGCTGTCCCTGCCCGGGGCCGGCCCGACGGTGGACGCCTCGGTGCTGACGGTGCTCGCGGCGGCCTGCCGCGACCAGGAACGGCTGCACTTCGGGTACGACGACCGGTCCGGCGCCGCGACGCAGCGGTCGGTCGAGCCGCTGCGGCTGGTCTGCACCGGGCGGCGCTGGTACCTGGTCGCCTTCGACCTCGACCGCGAGGACTGGCGCACGTTCCGGGTCGACCGGATCGACGGGGTGCCGTCGGTGGGCTTCCGCTTCCCGCCGCGCGAGCCGCCGGCCGCGGACCTGGCGGAGTACGTCTCGCGGCAGATTTCGACGGCGCCGTACTCGCACCGGATGGTCCTGCGGGTGGCCGCCCCGGCGGCGGTGCTGGCCCGGCGCATCCCGCCGTCGGCGGGCGTGGTGGAGGAGATCGACGAGGGCAGCTGCCGGGTCCGGACCGGGTCGAACAACCTGGACGCGGTGCCGTACCACCTGGCCCAGCTGGGGTACGACTTCGTCATCGAGGAGGCCCCGCCGGGCCTGGTGGAGCGGCTGCGGCAGGTGGCGGAGCGGTTCTCGCGGGCGGTGGGTTAGCTCAGCCGCACCTCGTCGTTCTCTCCGTCGCTCAGGAACGTGGCCACCGCGCTCCCTTCGGCCGTGACCTCGCCGCGTTCGGTCTTCGTCAGGGGCCGCAGCGGGTGCACCACGACCGCGCCGTCGGGCACCGTCCAGGTCGCCGAGACGCGGCCGTCGACCAGGACCACCCGTTCGCCGGCCACGGAGAGCCCGCGGTGGGCGTCGTCGATGATGCGGGTCCGGTCGTCGTAGCCGAGGATCGCGTTGTCGAACGCCGGCAGGAACCGGACCGGCGCGGGGGTTCCCGGGTCGGGCCGCGGCGCTTCGGGCAGGTCGAGCAGCTCGCGGCCGCGCTCGTCGCGGAAGGCCACCAGTTCCTCGCGCACCGCCTTCACCGCGCCCGGCAGGCCGGTCAGGCCGGACCACGCGCGCAGGTCGGCGGTCGCCGCCGGGCCGTACGCCGCCAGGTAGCGCCGGACCAGCGTCCGCCCGACACCGTCGTCCGGATCGAGGGGGTCGGCGTCGCGGCCGAGCCAGGCGGAGAGGGGCAGGTTCCGCACGCCCGCCTTGATCCGCCACAGCCCACGCGGGGGCAGCTGCGCCGACGGGATCAGCGCGGCCACCAGCAGTTCGCCGAGCGGACGCGGGCCCGGATCGGGCCATCGGCCGGCGACGGCCCGCGCGAGTTCGCCCATCGAGCGGGGCTCGCCGTCGGCCAGCACCGCCCGGCCCGCCGCGGCGAGCTCGGCGAAGTCCACGCCCGCGAGTTCGCTGCGGTAGGTGGTGACGACCCGCTGCCGCAGCATGGTGTCGAACCGGCTTCGCCACGCGAGGACGTCGTCGGCGGTCAGCAGGTGGACGGTGCGGCGCATGAGGTGGGTCCGCACGACCCGGCGTCCGGTCAGCAGCGCGTCCAGCGCGGCCGGGTCGAACCCGCGCAGCCGCGACCACAGCCCGGTGAACGGTTCCTGGGGTTCCTGGGCTTGCAGGCCGCCGAGGTGGGCGACGGCGTCGAAGACGGGCAGGTCGGCGCGTTCGAGCAGCAGCTGGCGGGCGAGGGTGGCGCGGTTGAGGGTTCGCGCGTCGAGGACGGGGTGCACGGGACCACCTTGCCGCAGATAGCGGTCAGGGTGTGTCCGCTACTCCGAGCATGCGCAGGACCAGGCCGCCGTACTCCTTGCCGAGCGCGGCCGGGGTCTGGCGGGCGCGCTCGCTGTACCAGCGGGCGACGTCGACGCCGAGCGACAGGACGGCCCGGGCGGCGACGTGCGGGTCGGACACCGTGAACACGCCGCTCCCGGCGCCCTCGGCGATGACCTCCCGCACGATCCGCTCGATCCGGCGCCGCAGCTCGGCGACCACCTCGAACTCCTGCTCGGGCAGCGCCTGCAGCTCGTACTGGACGACCCGCGCGACGGTGTGGCGCCGCGCGTGCCAGGCCACGAAGTCCTCGACGATCAGCCGGATCCGCTCGACCGGGTCGGATTCCTTGGCGACGACGTTCTCGACCAGGGCGAGGGTCTGCTCGTGGCCGTACCGGCTGATGGCGAACAGCAGCGCGGCTTTCGAGGGGAAGTGCACGTAGAGCGCGGCGGGGGACATCCCCGCGGCGCCGGCGATGTCCCGCGTGGTGGTGGCGTGGTAGCCGCGCTGGGCGAAGGCCTCGACGCCGGCCAGCATGAGCCGCCGGGCGGTCTCCGGCTGCACGTCCGGCCAGAGTTCGGCCGACAGCGACATCGTCATCCGGTGATCCTCCCAGCTCGCCCGCCCGCGCGGTCGTCCCCATTGTAAGCGGGCGCTTTGTGCGGGGGGCCGGGCAGACACCCCCGGTCGAACACCCGTTCGAGGGTCGGGGTACAGTGTTCGTCGGGTGGTGGTGCGGCCGCAGGGGAAGTGCGGTTCCGCACCACCACCTTTCGAGGAGGGGATCGCGCTTGAGGACGTTGCACATCGCGCTGCGGGTGAGCGAGCTCGACCGGTCTCGCGCGTTCTGCGCCGCCGTCGGCTACGAGGTGGTCGGCGAGGTCGCCGAGACGTCGATCGGGCTCCGCGCGCTGGCGGGGCACGGGATCGAGCCGGTCGGCCCGGTGCACGACGGCGGCGGTGACGCCCCGACGACGACGCTGATCGCCGACCCCGACGGGCGCCGGATCGAACTGGTCCAGTGGCCCCCGGGCCACGCCGACGGCATGACTGCCGCCGACTGGGCGGAGGGCGGGGAGTGAACGACGGCATCGCGCCGGCGGGGAAATCGGATCGTTACACAACTTCGGGCCGCCTGGCGCGTCCGATGAGCGTGAGAATGATCCGCATGGCCGGCCTCGGCCTGGCCGCCTTTCTGCTGGCGGCGTGCAGTGGACAGTCCGAGACCGCGGGGACCGCGCAGGCGGTCGGGGTGGCCGGACCGGCCGGAACGGCGACGACGCCCGGGGTACCGGCTGCGACCGTGGCGTTCGAGGGCGGGGACCAGCTGAGCCCGAAGGACCCGATCGTCGTCAAGGCGTCCGGGGGGACGTTGCAGGCGGTCGCGGTGACGAACCCGCAGACCGGCAACGCCGTCGAAGGCGAGCTGTCGCCGGACAAGACGACGTGGACCAGCAAGGACCACCTCCGGTACGCGGCCACCTACCAGGTGGTCGCCACCGCGGTGAACCAGGCGGGCGCGGCGACCGAGCAGCGCGGGGAAGTGCACACGATCAAACCGGCCGCGGTCGCCACGCCCGCGCTCTTCCAGGCGCCGTCGGGCGACTTCGGCGTCGGCCTGGTCATCGGCCTGAAGTTCGACCACGACATCACCGACAAGGCCACCGTGGAGAAGTCCTTCAAGGTGACGTCCTCGCCCGCCCAGGAGGGCGGCTGGTACTGGGTGGGCAAGCGCGAAGTGCACTACCGGCCCAAGGACTACTGGAAGGCCGGCTCGACGGTGAAGCTCGAGACGACGACCTTCGGCACGCCGATCGGCGGCGGCTCGTACGGCGGCCAGGACGTCTCGGCCACCTACAAGATCCACGACTCCTGGATCGCCAAGGCGGACGGCAAGACCCACCAGATCAAGGCCTACCACAACGGGCAGCTGGTGAAGACCGCGCCGACCAGCATGGGCAAGACGGCGAACACCCCGCCGCGCGGCCCGACGCCGACCTTCAACGGCACGCACACCGTGCTGGGGAAGGAAGACCACAAGATCATGGACTCCTGCAGCTACGGAGTCTGCGAGGGCGACCCGGGGTACTACAAGGCGCCGGAGAACTGGAACGTCCGGATCTCCAACGACGGCGAGTACCTGCACGAGAACCTGAAGACGGTCGGCGTGCAGGGCAGCGACAACGTCTCCAACGGCTGCCTCAACATGAACACCGAGAACGCCAAGTGGTTCTTCGACAACTTCAACGTCGGCGACGTCGTCGAGGTCACCAACTCGGGCGGCCCCCAGCTGGCCATCAACAACGGCCACGGCGACTGGGCGATCAGCTGGAGCGCCTGGCAGGCCGGCAGCGCCCTGCGCGGCTGATTCAGAGGCTCTCGTAGGCGTCGCCGTCGTCGTTGAGCAGCACGTACCCGGGCGAGAGTTCGGTGAGGCAGACGCTCAGCGACGTCAGCAGCTCATCGAGGGGGACGGGGTCGAGCCCCAGCTCCGCGGCGGCTTCGGCGCGGAGCTGGTCGATCCGCGGTTCGTGTTCCTGCATCTCGGCGTAGGACGCTTCGAAGGAAGCCCGCATGGCGGCGAGATCGGGCGCGAGCGGGACGACGTCCTGCCAGGTCGGAACCCCGACGACGAGGCGGATCGCGGCGTCGAGGTCGGCGGCCAGGATTCCGGCGCTGCCTTCGGAGCCGGCGTAGAGCACGGGTCCGTCATCGTTGCCGCAGAGGAAAAAGGTGCCTCCCGAGGCATCTCCGGCAACGGCGCGCAGCGCGCCACCGGAGGCCAGCCGCACCGGTTCGACGGGATCGAGGCGGGCGACGTCGAAGTCGAACACATCGGCCAGCAGGGCGGTGGCGCGGGCGTTGAGGCGATCGAGCATGCGGGAACGATAGCCGTCCGACGGGGGAGGGGCGGACCGGTCATCGGCGATGGGGCCCCGTCCTCCACCGTGGCGTCCGCGACCGCCGCGAGTGCGGGATGCGCTGCCCGTCAGGGACCGCAGCCGCGCGGCCTGCCGGTCGAGTTGGTCGTCGGCGGGCAGGAAGGCAGGCGCCCAGCCGGAGACGTGCGGGTCCTTCGGAGTCACCGGCGAACGGTCCCACAGGCCGGCGATCCCGGCACCCTCGTTTCTGCACGATAACCGGTGGACCGCCACGGGCGATCCGCTTAGCCTCCCGGCGAACCGCGTGATCTTCCGTCCGAAGAGGTGCATTGCATGAATGTCCGGGCAGCCCGGCCGTCGCAGACCGTTGTGAACCACCCCTCGGACGTGAGGAATCCCCGAAGTGGATCTACCCCGTAGCTTCACCATCCGCGAGAGCAGCCACCGCATCCACAACCCGCTCACCAGCCGGAAGCTGGCCGACCTCGGCGAGGCGCTGAACCCGCCACCCGGCACCCGGGTGCTCGACCTGGCTTGCGGCTCCGGCGAGCTGTTGTGCACCTGGGCCCGCGATCACCGCATCACCGGGACCGGCGTCGACATCAGCACCGTGTTCCTGGCCAAGGCCCGGGCACGGGCGGTCGAACTGGGCGTGGCCGAGCAGGTCGCTTTCACCCACGGCGACGCGTCGGATCACGTCGCCGACGACCCGGTCGACATCGGGTCGTGTGTCGGAGCGACCTGGATCGGCGGTGGCGTGGCCGGCACCGTGGACCTGCTCCGACGCAGCCTGCGCCCCGGCGGGACGATGCTGATCGGCGAGCCGTACTGGCGACGGCAACCCCCGGACCAGGCCACCGTCGAAGGCTGTCACGCCACCGGCGTCGACGACTTCCGCGGCCTCCCGGAACTGCTGGAACAGTTCGGGGAGCTGGGTTGTGACGTGGTGGAGATGGTCTTGGCCGACCAGGACAGCTGGGACAGGTACGCCGCCGCGCAGTGGCTCAACACCCGCCGCTGGCTGGACGCACATCCCGACGACGAGCTGGCCGGCCGGCTGCGCGCGGAACTCGCCGACGCACCGGCGCGCCACGCCCGATACCAGCGCGAGTACCTCGGCTGGGGCGTCTTCGCACTGATGGACCGCTGACACCAGAGGCCCGGGTGAGTCCCGGCCCCGGGACTCACCCGGGCCTCGGCAAGACTGCATCGAGCTGCCCGGAAGCACCCGGCGGCGGTATCGTCCCCGGGTCATGGCGGTCGATCCTCTGCAGCCGTACGGTCCGCTGATCGGTTCGCGGCTTCGGCTGCTCACCTGGAACGTCTGGGGCCGGTTCGGGCCGTGGGAGCAACGGCAGGCCGGGATCTCCGCGATCCTCGCCGAGCAGGCTCCGGACGTCGTGGCGCTGCAGGAGGCGTGGTCGGCGCCCGATCGCGATCAAGCGCGCGAGCTCGCCGCCGCGGCGGGGCTGCGGCACCACCGGTTTTCCGGCGACCGCGTGGAAGAAGGCGTGACCTCGGGGAGTGCGGTGCTCTCCCGCTGGCCGATCGGCACCGTGGAGCCCTGGGTTCTGCCCGGGCCCGCCGGTCACGAGGGCAGCGCGCTCCGGGTCGACATCGACGGTCCGCGTGGTCCGGTCCGGCTGGTCAACGTCATGCTCGACTGGCCGCTGCACCACGCCCACGTCCGCCGGGAACAGGTCATCGAGCTCGCGCGGCGGGTGCGTGACCTGGGCCGCGGCTCGCTGACGGTGGTGTGCGGCGACTTCAACGCCGCACCGGACTGCGACGAGATCCGCATGCTCACCGGCCGCGCGGCGGGCACCGGGACGGGCTGGCACGACGCCTGGGAATTCGCCGGCGCCGGGCCGGGGCACACCTGGTCCACCGGGAACCCCTGGGCCGCGGCGGTGTTCCCCCGCGACCGGCGCATCGACTACGTCTTCTCGACATCGTTCCACCGGGGCGGAGCCGGCCAGCCGCTCCGCGCGGAGACCCTCGGCACGGCGGCAGACCACGCCACCGTGCCGTCCGACCACTACGGGGTGCTGGCCGAACTGCGCTACTGACCCGGCGGATCGTCGCGGCTCACGACGCCGGGTCGGCGGCCATTCGCTGGGTGCCCGTCGCGGCCAGGAGGTCGAGCTTTTGCCGGGCGTCGGTGCCCGGCCGGGGCGTGTAGACGACGACCCGCAGGTTCGAGCCCTGGGTGATGAGGACGTCGGAGTCGAGGTCGATCGGGCCGGCTTCGGGGTGCTCGATCAGCTTGTGCCCGCTCTGGTGCTCGGCGACCGACGCGGCCGCCCACAGTTCCCGGAAGCGATGTGCCCGCTGCAGCCGGGTGATCAGCGCCTCGATGTCCGGGTCGTCGGGGTACCGGCTGGTCGTGGCGCGCAGGTCTGCCACGAGGGACTGTTCGAACGCGGCCCGGTCCCCGGGGCTGAACCGCGCGGGGTTCGGCAGGCCCTCGAAGTGCATGAGCAGCAGGTTGCGGTGGTCGTCGGGCACCGTCGTCGGGTCGCCGAAAGTCGCCGCGAACAGCGGGTTCCAGTGCAGCAGCTGCCAAGTGGCGTCGTACACGGCGAGCGGGTGGGTGCCCAGCCGTTCCAGCAGGCGGCGGACGCTGCCGGGAATCAGCCGGGGGACGCGGTGCGGATCGGCCGAGTGCCCGGCCAGCCGTAGGAGGTGTGCGTGCTCGGCGTCCGACAGCTGCAGCGCCCGGCCCAGCGCGGTGCAGACCTGGGCGGACGGATTGGCCGCGCGTCCTTGCTCGAGCCGGACGACGTATTCGATCGAGATGCCGGCGAGGACGGCCAGTTCCTCGCGGCGGAGGCCCGGAGCGCGGCGGGGCGCTTTGTGCGGGATCCCCACGCTCGCGGGATCGAGGCGATCGCGCCATGTCCGCAGGGCCCGCCCGAGATCGTCCATGCGGCCATTGTGCGCTCAGCGCACCTCTTTCGTGGTGGTACCGGCGGTACCAGGACATGCCGTGGCTGTCTCCCGCCCGGGCCGCGGCGCAGGGTGGTCCCATGAACGCAACCCAGTCCGGCACACCCTCCGAGCTCGTGGTCGTCACGGGCGCAAGCACCGGCATCGGGCGGGCGACCGCGCAGCGGCTGGCCGCCGACGGCTTCCACGTCCTGGCGGGCGTCCGGACCGAGGCGGCCGCCGCGGAGGTGAAGGCCGGGCGCGTCGAACCGGTGCTGCTCGACATCACCGACGAGAGCCAGGTGACTGCGCTCGCCGACCGGGTTCGCGCGGACCGCCGTCCGCTGCGCGCGGTGGTCAACAACGCCGGGATCGCGGTGAACGCCCCGATCGAGGCGCTGCCGCCGGCCGAGTGGCGCCGGCAGTTCGAGGTCTCGGTGTTCGGTCAGGTCGCGGTTATCCAGGCACTGATGCCTGCTCTTCTGCAGAGCAAGGGCCGTGTCGTCAACATCGGCTCCACCGGCGGGAAGGTCGCCATGCCGGGCTTCGGTGCCTATTCCGGCGCGAAGTTCGCCATGGAAGCCGTCAGCGACTCCTTGCGTCGCGAAGTGGAGCCGTTCGGTGTCACCGTCGCCGTGATCATCCCCGGTGCGATCCGCACCAAGCTGACCGAACGCGGAAACGCGACAGCGGAACGGCTGATCGCGGGCATGACGCCGGAGCAGCGAGCCCGCTACGCCGGACTCACGAAAGCCTTCCGCGCCACCACGGAAGCCTGGGGCGTCAACGGTTTGGACGCGAGCGTCGCCGCCGAGGCCGTATCGAAGGCGATCCGGGAGCGCAGGCCGCGGACCCGGTACACCGTCGGTCGCGACGCCGCGGTGATGACCCGGCTGACGCACCTGGTCTCCGATCGTCTGCTCGACCGGATGGTGCGCCGCACGATGGGGCTCTGAGCCCGCAGCTTCCGCCGACGCCGAGCGGCAGACTACGGTGCCGCCGACATCCGGCTGCGCCGGAAGCGGTCAGAGACCCACTGTGGTGTGCGTGGAGAACTCGTTGCCGTCGGGGTCGGCCAGGACGGCGGTGCCGTCGGTGCGGGTGTCGAGGTGGGTGGCGCCGAGGGAGATCAGCCTGTCGACCGTCGCCTGGTGGTCGCCGTCGGCCGGGAGCAGTTCGAAGCGCTGCCGGTTCGGCTCCGGTGTCACGGGTGTGCCGTCCCAGGTGTCCCAGGCGATTTTCGTGCCGCCGTGGGGCGACTGGATTGCGGTCTGCGCGCCGCGGTCCCAGACCAGGGGCCAGCTCAGTGCCTCGCTCCAGAAGAGGCCGGTCTGCCGGGTGCCGGCGCAGGTGAGTTCGCCCAGGGGGCCGCACCCGGCGAGGTAGTCGTTGCCGGGCTCGATGACGCAGAATTCGTAGCCGGCCGGGTCGGCGAGGACGATGTGCGGCTCTTCGGGTTGCTGCCCGACGTCGAGGTGGCGGCCGCCGAGCTCGAGTGCCGTGGCCACGATGTGCTGCTGGTCGGTGCCGATCAAGTGCAGGTGCATCCGGTTCGCGCCGAGGCGGCCGGCGCGGCCCGGGGTGAACCGCAGGCCGAGCTGGGTGTCCTCGCCCGGGAGCAGCAGGCCGCCGGTGTCCTCGATGACTTCCCGGCCGAGCAGGCCGGCCCAGAAGCGTGCCGATTCAGCCGGGTTTTCGGTTTCGAAGGTCACCGCCAGCAGTTGCGCATGCATCACCGGAACGTAGACACCGCTCTGATGCGGCGGCAAACCATTATGGAACGTGCGCGTGAGAAATTGCTTTCATGACAGGTGAACTCGAGACCGATCGTCTGGTGCTTCGACCGTGGCGGGTGGCCGAGGCGGCCGTGCAGCGTGAGCTGTGGGCCGAACGTGATCCGCGGGTGCCGCCGCATCGGCGGATCGATGCCGCCGGGCATCCCACCGTTGCCGAGCTCGAGGAGGTGATTCGCGCGTCCGTGGGGTTGCTGGCGGTCGAGCGGAAGGCCGCCGGCGACGTCATCGGCTACTGCGGGGTGATCGAGGGCCACGAGGGACGACCGGAACTGGCGTTCGAGCTGCTGCGCCGGACCTGGGGGCAGGGCTACGCGACCGAGGCCGCGGTGGCTGTCCTGGACTGGGCCAGGTCGGCCGGGTACGAACGGTTGTGGGCCACGGTGTGGGAGTGGAACACGGCCTCGCGCCGCGTGCTGGAGAAGCTCGGGTTCGTCGAAGCCGGGCGCGAAGAGGTGGACGGGATCCACGGACCTTCTTTGGTCACCACGAAGCGGCTGTAGCACCTCGGGACGCCCGGCCGCCGATGCACAGGCCGATGGCCGCGCCTGCCAGGCACACCACCGACGTGATCAGGAAGATCGCGCGGTACTCCGTCAGCAGCGCCTCGCGGACCGCGCCGAGGTAGTCGGCGAGGGCGCGGTCGTAGGCCGGCTGGGAGGGGAACAAGATCCGGATCGGTGGGTTCAGCGATGCCGTCAGCGTGTGGAAGTAGTGCAGGCCGAAGGCGGACACCGCCGCAACGCCGATCAGCATGCCGGTCATCCGCGCGACCACGACGGCGGCCGAGGCGACGCCGTGCTGGGCGCGGGGTACCGCGCGCAGCGCCACGGCCGACAGCGGGGCGATCACCAGGCCGAGGCCCAGTCCGGCGAGCACCAGGTCGACGTCGAGGCGCGGCAGGCCCAGCACGGACCTGGCCGCGAGCACGTCCGCCGGCCAGCGGGACATCAGGAGGTAGCCGCCCGCGGCGAGCAGCATTCCGGCGCCGGCGATCCACCGCTCGCCGATGCGCATGGCGAGCAGGCCGCCGAGGAGCGCTCCGATCGGCAGCGCGACCAGGAACCTCAGGAGGAGCTCGACACTGCCGCCGTCGTCGCGGCCCAGCAGTGTCTGCGCGAACAGGTCGACGTCGACCAGGGTGATCATCAGCGCCGCCCCCGCGGCGACGCTCGTCCCGAGCGCCGTGAAGAACGGCCGGAGGGCCACGTTCGCCGTGTCGATGAGGCGGACTTGCGCGCGCGATTCCCACCAGAGGAACGCCACCAGACCGACTCCGGCGCCGATCAGGAACGGCACGCCCCACGGCGGCAGCACCTGCTCGCGCGGGTTCGGGTTGTCCAAGCCGATGACGAGCAGCGCGAGCGTGAGCGCCAGCAGCAGGACGCCGACGAGGTCCACGCGCGGCCGCTCGGCGGGTTTGCCGCCCCGGACGGAGACCTGCACCGCGACGGCGGCCAGCACGGTCAGCGGGACGTTCACCCAGAACACGCCGCGCCAGCCGGTCGCGGCGGCCAGCCCGATCCCGTAAATCGGCCCGAGCACGCTGCCGAGTTCCTGCGCGGCGCCGACGGCCCCCAGCACGGCGGAGCGGCGGTTCCCCGGCCACAGGTCCGCGGCCAGCGCGAGGGTCACCGGCAGCAGCGCGCCCCCGGCGGTCCCCTGGAGCACCCGGCCCGCGACCAGGAGCGGGACCGTGCCGGCCAGCGCGGTGAGCACCGACCCGGCGAGGAACCCGCCGAGGCAGGCCTGCAGCAGCAGCTTGCGGCCGAACCGGTCGGAGTACTGGCCGAGCAGCGGCATCGCGGCCACGTAGCCGAGCAGGTAGCCGGTGATGACCGGCGTGACGATCTCCAGCCGATTCACCGGGACGCTCAGGTCGTCGATGATCTGCCGCAGCAGGCCGACCACGACGTATCTCGGCGGTGCCCGAACTGGTTTGGTCGAGCAGCCGGACGCGGTTGGTGTTGGCGCCGGCATTGGCACGCGCACCCGTCGGGCACGTCGCCGCA